>NZ_BAAAMU010000057.1:8119-69640 GCF_039529435.1 Nonomuraea maheshkhaliensis | reverse complement strand
CGCCCCTGACGCTCGACGCCGGTGAGGCCGCCGCCCTGACGGAGGCGCTGTGGCGGCCTCCCGCCGGGCGGCGCTGGACGGCGCTGGCCACCGGCGGAGGCGTGGTGCTGGCCTCGATGTCGCACACGGATCCGCTGGCCGGGCACATCGACCTGCTCGCCGTGCAGCCCTCCGCCCAGGGCGAGGGACACGGCACGGCGCTCGTACGCGCGGCCGAGGCGTGGCTGCGCGAGCAGGGCGCGCGGCAGGCCCGCTTCGCCGGGAACCCGCCGTGTTACGCCTGGCCCGGGATCGACGTGCGTTACACCGCCGCCGCCTGCCTGGCCGAGCGCCTCGGCTACGAGCGGTACAACGTGGCCTGGAACATGACGGCGGACCTCGCGTCCGCCGACCTGTCCGTGGCGGACGAGCTGGCCCGGCTCGAAGAGTCCGGGGTCACCGTGCACGCGGCCGGGGACGACAGGAAGCGGGTCGCCGCGTTCGTCGAGGAGCACTGGAACGAGCGGTGGGCCTGGGAGGCGGTCAACGCGGCCGGGCTGCACTACGCCGAGCGCGACGGCCGGATCCTCGGCTTCGCCGCGTGGGGGTCTCGGCCGGCCTGGTTCGGGCCCATGGGCACCGCCGAGGACGCGCGCGGGCTGGGTCTCGGCCGGGTGCTGCTGCGCAGGTGCCTGGCCGACCAGCGGGCCGCCGGGCAGGACAGCGCCCAGATCGGGTGGGTGGGGCCGTTGCGGTTCTACTCGCGCGCCGTCGGCGCGCGAGCGGAACGCGTCTTCTGGCTCTACCGGCGCGATCTGGCGTGATGTCACGTATAGAGCAGATGTCCCTCAGGGCGGCCCGGCGGCGGGCACAGCTCGCGGGGATCCGCACCGGCCTCCAGGGTCCTGGTGAGGGTGTCGGAGCCCCACAGGTGGTCGAGGAACAGGTCGGGGCCCCACCAGCGCAGGTCGTCAGGATAGAGCGTACGGGCCACGTGCAGCATGGACAGGCCCGTCAGCACCGGCCTGAAGGCGCGCCGGTCGTGCACGTGGAGCTGCACCCCGCGGACGGGGGTGCCGGCGTGCTTGTGGAAGGTCGGGGTGAACCACGTCTCCCTGAACCGCACGCCCGGCAGGCCGAGCGCGGCCAGCGCCGGCGCGAACCTGTCGTCGGCGTACGGGGCCCCGACCAGCTCGAACGGCCTGGTCGTACCGCGCCCCTCGGAGAAGTTGGTGCCCTCGAACAGCCCGGTGCCCGGGTAGACGAGCGCGGTGTCCGGGGTGGGCATGTTGACCGACGGCATCACCCAGGGCAGCCCGGTGTCGTGGTGGGCCATGTCGCGCCGCCAGCCCTCCATGGTCACCACGGTCAGGTCCAGGTCGAACCCGAACAGCCCGGCCAGCTCACCCGCGGTCCTGCCGTGCCGCAGCGGCAGCGGGAAGCGGCCGACGAAGCTGGCGAACGCCGGGTCGAGCTTCGGCCCCTCCTCCACCTCGCCGCCCAGCGGATTGGGCCGGTCGAGCACCACGAACCGCAGCCCGAGCCGGGCGGCCGACTCCATCAGGTCGTACATGGTCCACACGTAGGTGTAGAAACGGGCGCCCACGTCGGCGATGTCGAAGACCAGGGTGTCGACGCCGGAGGCGGCCACCACGCGGTCGAGGGCCTCGCCGGAGAGCTTGTGGGTGTCGTACACCGGCAGCCCGGTCCTGCCGTCGACCGTGTCGCCCTCGCTGCCCGCCGCCTGGGCGGTGCCGCGCATGCCGTGCTCGGGACCGAACAGGGCGGTCAGCTTCAGCCCCGCGTTCAGCAGGGCGTCGGGGGTGGCGGTCAGGTCGGGCAGCACGCCGGTCGGGTTGGTGATCAGGCCGAGGCGGGAGCCTCCGGCGAGGGAGGGATCCGCGGCCAGCCGTTCTGCTCCGGTTCTCACATGTTGCATGAACCCATTGTCTGAAAGATATTTACAAGAGAGAAGTAGAGGGTGGAAATTAGCGACATGATTGATCCGCTACCCGAGCTGTCCACCGAGCAGAGCGATCCCCGCTACAGCCAGATCGACCGGCTGCCGACGGAGCAGATCGCCCGGCTGATGAACCAGGCCGACGCCGCCGTGCCCGCCGCGGTCGCCACGGCCGTCCCCGCGATCTCGGCCGCGATCGACGCGATCGCCGCCAGGATGGCCGAGGGCGGCCGGCTGCTGTACGTGGGCGCCGGCACGTCCGGACGGCTGGCCGTGCTCGACGCCAGCGAGTGCCCGCCCACCTTCGGCACAGACCCCTCGCTGGTCCAGGGCGTCATCGCCGGCGGGCCCGACGCGCTGACCCGCTCCGTCGAGGGGGCCGAGGACGACCC
The DNA here is from genome assembly GCF_039529435.1 of Nonomuraea maheshkhaliensis. NCBI lineage: Bacteria > Bacillati > Actinomycetota > Actinomycetes > Streptosporangiales > Streptosporangiaceae > Nonomuraea > Nonomuraea maheshkhaliensis. Next base: position 67,309 of record NZ_BAAAMU010000057.1, on the reverse strand, counting down.
TGAGGCGGGCGCGGCCGCGTTGAAGGACCTGGAGGTGGGACCGCTCGACTCGGTGGTGGGCGTGTCCGCCAGCGGGCGGGCTCCTTTCGTGCTGGGCGCGCTGGCCGAGGCCACTGCCAGGGGCGCGCTGACCGTCGGCCTGTCGTGCAACGCGGGCACGCCGCTGTCGGCCGCCGCCGAGCACGCCATTGAGGTCGTCGTGGGGCCCGAGGTGGTGACCGGCTCGACCCGGCTGAAGGCCGGCACGGCCCAGAAGCTCGTCCTGAACATGATCTCGACGATCTCCATGGTGAAGCTGGGCCGCACGTACGGGAACCAGATGATCGAGATGTCGGCCATGAACAGCAAGCTCGCGGGACGGGCGCTGCGCATGGTCGGGGACATCACCGGGGCCGACCAGGAGACCGCGCGCGCGGCGCTGGAGGCGGCGGGCGGCCAGGCGAAGATCGCGGTCCTGATGATCCAGCACGGCCTCGACGCCGAGGCGGCCCGCGCGCTGCTGGAGTCGCACGGGGAGCGCCTCAGCGACGCCCTGAGCGGCTGAGGCGCGGGAGCGTTCCGTCCGGGGTGGATGTCCGGGGTGGATGCCGGGGTGGATGCCGGGGTGGATGCCGGGGTGGATGCCGGGGTGAATGTCGGGGTGAATGTCGAGGTGAATGTCGAGGTGGGGATGTCCGATCGTCTTGAGGCGATCCTGGCGGACGCGGTGCCGCGCGTCTGCCCGGCCGCGGTCGCGCTGATCGCCGTCGACGGATCCGTGGTGGCCTCGGCCGCCGCCGGGGAACTCGTCCGGTACACCGGCGCCGAGGGCGGCCTGGCCGCGGACCGGCCCCCCGCGCGCCGCGACTCGATCTTCGACCTGGCCTCGGTCAGCAAGCTGTTCACCACGGTCGTGCTGCTCTCGCTGGCCGAGGAGGGCCTGCTGGACCTGGACGAGCCGGTGACCGGGCTGATCGAGGCGGCCGATAGGAGCATCACGCCGCGGCGCCTGCTCACCCACACGGCGGGCCTGCCCGCGGGCCGCCGCATCGGTGACGAGCTGCCCGGCCCGCTCACCCCCGCGACGGCGCGGCGGCTCGCCGGGGCCAGGATGGCCGCCATGCTGCGCACGCCGGTCGTCCATCCGGCGGGCGGGCCGTACCTCTACAGCGACGTCGGCATGGTCATGGCCGGCCGGCTGGCCGAGCTGACCGGCGGCGCGCCCCTGGACGTGCTGGTCCGCGACCGCGTCACGAACGCGCTCGGGCTGTCGGCCACCGGCTACCGGCCTCCGCGCGTGCTGCTGGACCGGATCGCCGCCACCGAGTTCAAGGCCGAACGTCCCGGGCCCGGCTGCGTCAGGGGCGAGGTGCACGACGAGACCGCGTACGCGCTGGGCGGCGTGGCCGGGCACGCAGGGGTGTTCGCGCCCGCCGCCGACCTGCTGGCCTTCGGCGAGGCGCTGCGGCTCGGCGGCGCGGGCGTGCTGCGCCCTTCGAGCGTGGCCGAGATGACGCGCGACCAGGGGGTGGAGGGGGCGCCGTTCCGGCACGGGCTCGGCGTGCGCATCGGCGATCCCGGCGTGGCAGGGCCGCTGGCGGACGCGTACGGGCACTCGGGCTTCACCGGCACCTCGCTCGTCGTGGACCCCGCCCGCCGCCTGACCGTGGTGCTGCTGACCAACGCCGTCCACCCGGTGCGCGGCCGCGACGGCATCAGGGAGCTGCGCGGGGCGGTGGCGGCGCACGCCGCGCGCCTGGCGGGCCGCCTCCCCGCCTCCGAGGCCCGTCCGGCGTAATCTGCGGGTATGCCCGTGCATCTGAACCACACGATCGTGCCGGCCACCGACAGGGACGCGACCGCCGGCTTCCTCGTCGAGATCCTGGGGCTGGAGCCCGCGCCGGTCTACGGGCCGTTCCGGGTCGTCTCGCTCGGCAACGGCGTCTCGCTCGACGTCGCCCAGACCGACGGGGACGTGCCGCCGCAGCACTACGCGTTCCTGGTGAGCGAGCCGGAGTTCGACGAGATCTGGGGCCGGATCAAGGAGCGGGGCCTGACCTTCTGGGCCGACCCCTACCACCAGCGTCCTGGGCAGATCAACACCAACGACGGCGGGCGCGGCCTCTACTGGTCCGCGCCCGACGGCCACAACCTGGAGATCATCACGGTGCCGTACGGCGGCTGGTAGCCGCGGTTAGCAGCCGCCGTGAAGCGTGCGTCCCGCCCCGCCTCAGGGGGCCAGCGCTTCGAGCGCCTCCTCGGCCCGGCGCAGCGCCTCCTTCGGGTCTGCCTCGGGGATCTCGCGGTCGAAGTTCAGGTCGTGGAAGACGTCGGTGACGCCCTGGGCGGCCAGCTCGGCCACGTCGCGCCGGATCTTGTCGTACGTGCCGCTCAGCGGACGGTCCTCGTCGGCCGCCCGCACCCGCGTGACCCCGCGCACCACGAACCTGAACGCCTCCGGGTCGCGCCCGGCCCCGGCCAGCTCCTCCTTGATCAGCGCGATCCGCCCGGCGATGGCCGAAAGGTCCTCCCTGCTGGAGCTGACCCAGCCGTCCGCCAGCCGGGCCGCGCGGCACAGCGCGACGTCGGCGGTGCCGCCGAGCAGGATCCTGGGCGGGCCCGGCTCGGGCTTGGGGTCGATGTGGGCGGGCGGCACCCGGAAGAACTCGCCCTCGTGCTCGACCACCTCGTCGCGCCACGCCTCGCGCAGCACCTCCACGAACTCCTCGCCCCTGCGCCCGCGCCCCGCCATGTCCACGCCGGCCGCCGCGAACTCCTCGGGCAGCCAGCCCAGGCCCAGCCCGGCGGTGACCCGGCCGCCCGACAGCGTCTGCAGCGTGGCCAGCTGCTTGGCCAGCGCCACCGGCTGCGCGTACGCGTTGAGCACGGCGACGCCGAGCCCGATCCTGCCGGTCACGGCCGACAGGTGGGCCAGCGTGATCAGCGGGTCGTGCACGGCGCGGTAGGTGGGGCCCATGGGATGGCCGACGGGGTAGAGGAGCCGCTGGAACGTCCAGAGCTCGGCGTAGCCCAGCTCCTCGGCCCGGACGGCGACCCTGCGCATGTTTCCCGGCGTGGCCCACGCCCCTGACTGCGGTACGGCGAAACCGACTCTCATGGTCCCAGTGTGAACGACGCCACTTCGCTCCCAGCACCGGGCGGCCCGTCCGAGATGCGCGGCCCCGGCGCCGGGCCCGGGTCGCGCCATCGCCCCCTTACTCTGTACGGGTGGGTCTGGAGGAGGAGCTCGCGGGCATCGCCGCGGCGTACGGCGGCGCGGGCGAGCCCGTGTTACATCCGACGCGCACCGACGTCGTGGTGCTGCGCAGAGGAGAGGTCGTGGTCAAGGCCCACTCGGCGCGTGACGACGCCGGGGACTTACGGCCGAGGCTCAAGGCGGCGGCCTCGGCTGCCGTGAGCGGCGTGATGCTGGCCCCGCTGGAGCCCGAGGTGCTGTCGGCGGGCGGGCGCGTGGTCAGGGTGTGGCCGGCGGGCAGGCCCGTGGCGCAGGACGACGACCCGGCCGACGCGCCGTGGGAGGAGGGCGCCCGGCTGCTGGCCAGGCTGCACGCCGTCCCCCTCACGCTGATGCCCGGCCTGCCGGCCGCTGGAGGGCCCGCCAGGGCCGCCCGCGCTGTGGCCAGGATGCCCGGCGACGGGCCGGTCGAGCAGCTCGTCAGGCGGGCGTTCAAGGAGCTGCCCGAGCCGCGGCCGATGCCGGCCCTGCTCACCCACGGAGACTGGCACCTCGGCCAGCTCGTCCACCGCGACCGCTGGCTGCTCATCGACGTCGACGACCTGGGCGTCGGCGACCCGGCCTGGGACCTGGCCAGGCCGGCCGCCTGGTACGCGGCGGGGCTGCTCGCCCCCGCCGTGTGGGAGCGGTTCCTCGGCGCCTATCTCGCCTCCGGCGGGCCCGCGCTCGGCCAGGGCGACGACCCCTGGCAGCGGCTCGACGTGCCCGCCAGGGCGCTGACCGTGCAACTGGCCGCCGTGGCCGTGGTCAACGCCTGGCGCGAGCGCCGGGAACTCGACGAGGTCGAACATTCGTTGGTCGAATCGTGCAACAGAATCGTCCGAGCGTGACGGGGTTGCGCGCGGTAGGTTTCACCCTGAGACCTCGAAGCCAAGGAGTGCGACTTAGATGCAGTGCCCTAAGTGCCGCGGAAGCATGCGGACCTATGAGCGCAACGGCGTCCACATCGAGCAGTGCGACAACTGCCGCGGGATCTTCCTCGACTACGGCGAGCTCGAGACGCTGACCCGGATGGAGTCGCAGTACCACGCTGCTCCCCCGCCCGCCCCCGGCCCCGGCCCCGCGTGGGGCGCCCCGCACCACGGAGGCGGCCACCACGGCCACCACCGGGGTCAGCGCAGCTGGGTAGGCATGCTGTTCTCCACCTGATCGCCTGCCTCTGATCGGACCGGCCGCGCACGCGGGGTGCGCGGCCTGCCCGGCCGCTCGCTCGATCAGCCGCCGGGGAAGTCGTCCGGGTCCACGGGCGCGGTGCGGGCGTTGCCGCCCGAGATGGCGTGCAGCGTGATCCGCCAGTCGTGCCAGCGGATCTGCGTGGCGGTGACCGTGGTCTTGAACTTCACCGTCTTTTCGAACCGCTCGAAGCTGCAGTCGCGGGTGAAGGCCTTGGTCTTGCCCTCCCAGTCGGAGCCGTGCGTGAAGTAGATCTTGTAGCTGCCGTCACGGACGCCTCTGACCTTGAACTTCGCCTTCCTGCGCACATAGACGCTGAACGCCTTGCTGCCGCCGCGCATGGCGGTGACCACCGCGTCGCGGCTGCCGCCGTTGTCGATCTCCAGTGAGCCGCGGCCGTTCAGCGTGCCCTTGCGCAGGAACGAGCCGTTGCTCAGCCGGCGGCTCTTCTTGCCCGTGGCCTTGACGCCGACGATGTCGGCCGGGTAGTCGCCGGCCTCCTGGAGCGCCCGGCCCGCCTCGTCGAGCGCGGCCAGCTTGTCGTCCACGTCGGTCAGCACGGCCGACGACGTGCACAGGTCGCGGGCTCCGACCTTGCCGGCGGTGGCGCCGAGCGCGGTGGCGAAGTCGCGCAGGCTGCTCACGTACGCCTCGTGCTGGGCGCGCACGGTCTCGGGCGGCGCGAGCGCGGACAGCGCGTCGGCGGCGCCGCTCAGGGCCTCCTCGGCCCGGCCCACGCGCTTGTCCAGCGCCTTCACGCCGCGCGCCCCGGCCAGCGAGGTGATCGCGCCGGACATCGCCTTGTGCCGGGTCTCAAGCTCGCTCTTGTACGCCTCGGGCGTCAGCGCCGCCGGGCTCTGCGCACCGGCCGCGGTGCCCGCGGGGGCGGCGCCCTGGCCGCCCGCGACACCCGTGACCCTCGGCTCGCCACCGGTCGGCGACGCCGAGCCCGTGGAGCACGCGCCGAGGGTCGTGAGGGTCGCCAGCGCGAGAACACAGGAGATCAAACGGGGTGTAGCCACCTGCCACACTATCGTCCGGTTGATCCCCAACCGTCAATTACGATTCCGCCAGTCCCTCGTCCCGATCCTGCCGCAGCCGGCGGGTGATCCCCAGCTCCTCCAGGAACGGAAGGTCGTGACTGGCCACGATGAGCGCGCCCCGGTAGGCCGACAGCGCCTGCGCGAGCTGCCTGACGCTGGCCAGGTCGAGGTTGTTGGTCGGCTCGTCGAGCAGGAGGAGCTGCGGCGGCGGCTCGGCCGACAGCAGGGCGGCCAGCGTGGCGCGGAAGCGCTCGCCTCCCGACAGCGTGCCGACCGCCTGGCCGGCCCGATCGCCCCGGAACAGGAAGCGCGCCAGGCGGGCGCGTACCTCGTTCACGGAGGCCGACGGTGCCAGCGCGCGCACGTTGTCCACCACGCTCAGCCGGTCGTCCAGCAGGTCGAGCCGCTGCGGCAGGTAGCGGAGCGGCACGTGCGCGCCGTTCGCGACGATCCGCTTGAGCAGCGTGGTCTTGCCCGAGCCGTTGGGGCCGAGCAGCGCGATCCGCTCGGGCCCGCGCACGACCAGCGTCTCCAGGGTCAGGACCGTGCGGCCCGCGGGCACCTCCGTGCCCGGGAGCTCGATGCGGATCTCCGCGTCGTCGCGCACGGCCTGCTCGGCCTCGCTCAGCCGCTCGTTCGCCTCCTCCAGCCGCTCCGCGTGCAGCGCGCGCTGCTTGCCCGCGCTCACCTGGGCCTTGCGCTTGAGCGCGCCGGCCGCCATCTTCGGCACCTTCTTGTTCTCGAACGCCTTCCTGCCGTACCGCTGCCCCCTGTCGATCCTGATCGCGCTCTCGACGAGTTCGCGCCGCCGGCGGCGGATCTCGCCCTCCGCGGTGCGCACGGAGCGCGCCGCGGCCTGCTGCTCGGCCTCGACCTGCTCCTCGTAGGAGGTGAGGTTGCCCCCGTACATGCGCACGGAGCCCTCGCGCAGCTCGGCGATCCGGTCCACCAGCTCAAGCAGCGCCCGGTCGTGGCTGACCACGAGCAGCACCCCCTGCCAGGCGGAGACGGCGTCGTAGAGCCGCCGCCGCGCGTCCAGGTCGAGGTTGTTGGTGGGCTCGTCGAGCAGCAGCACGTCGGGCCGCTTGAGCAGCCGCGCGGCCAGCGCGACCATGACGGTCTCGCCGCCGGACAGCGTGCCGACCGTGCGGTCCAGCCCGACGTGGCGCAGGCCGAGCCGGGCCAGGTCGGCCCTGGCTCGCTCCTCGACGTCCCAGTCGTCGCCGACGGCGGCGAAGTTCTCCTCCGCCACGTCGCCGGCCTCGATGGCGTGCAGGGCCGCTCGGATACGGCCGATCTCCAGCAGGTCCGACACCGTACGGCCGGCGCGGAGCGGCAGGTTCTGCGGCAGGTAGCCCACGACGCCCCGGACCGACACCGACCCGGTGGCCGGCCTCAGCTCCTTGGCGATCACCCTGAGCAGGGTGGACTTGCCCGACCCGTTGAACCCGATCAGCCCGGTACGTCCCGCCGGGAAGGCGGCGTCGAGTCCGTCGAGCACGGTGGTGCCGTCCGGCCACGCGAAGGAGACGTGATCGACGACAATGGAAATAGACATAAGGCGGTTCCCATCACAAAAGTCGAAATTTCGTGACTTGGCGGGAAACACCGCAGACGCACGCGACACCAGGAAGCCGGAGCAGGCCGGCGGCCGGACGGAGAAGATCCGCGAGAGGTCCAGGTGTGAACGCGCGCAGGGCCCACGAAAGGGCGTTAACGGCGCGGTGCCCGCGACCTCAGATCCTCACGTCGGTTGCCCCCAGGGCTCGGCGGTACGACGCCACCAGCGTATGCGACCTGCCGATCACCTGGCAACGGCCGCGTCCGCGGGCGCGACCCATCGACTGGGACGCCGCCGTGGTCCTAGAGTCGGGGCCAACACCCTCTGGAGGTCAGGCATGTCGAGCATTCCCTCCCTGCTCCGCGACCGGATCGCGGCGACCCCCGACGCCGAGGCGTACCGTGTGCCCGCGGGCGACGGGTGGACCTCGTTGTCATGGCGGGAGGTGGACGAACGCGTACGCGGGCTGGCCCTCGGCCTGGCGGAGCTGGGCGCGGGCCCCGGCACCCGCGTGTCGATCCTGTGCTCCACCCGCCTCGAATGGATCCTCTGCGACCTCGCGGTGCTGGCGACCGGAGCGGCCACGACCACGATCTACCCGTCCAACACCGCCGCCGAGTCCGCGTTCGTCATCACCGACTCCGGCAGCACCATCGTCATCGCCGAGAACGACGACCAGGTCGCCAAGCTCGCATCGGTGCGCAAGGAGCTCCCCGACGTCACCCACGTGATCGTCATCGACGGCTCGCCCGGCGAGGACGGCTGGGTGATCACCCTCGACTCGGTGAGCCGCGACGCGGCCGCGAGCGGGCGCGACTACGACGCGATGGTGGACGCCATCGCCCAGGACGACCTGGCCACCCTGATCTACACCTCGGGCACCACGGGCCGGCCCAAGGGCGTCGAGCTGACCCACGACAACTGGCTCTACACCGGCCAGGCGGTGCGCGAGCTCGACCTGATCTCCCCCGACGACCTGCACTTCCTGTGGCTGCCGCTGTCCCACTCGTTCGGCAAGCTGCTGGAGGTCGTGATGATCGACCTCGGCGTGCCCACCGTGATCGACGGCCGCCTCGACAAGATCGCCGAGAACCTCGGCGTGGTGCGGCCGACGCTCATGGCCGCCGCCCCGCGCATCTTCGAGAAGATCCACAACACGGTCGTGGCGAACATGCACCGCGAGGGCGGACTCAAGCTGCGCATCTTCGCCTGGGCCCGCGCGACCGGACTGCGGGTGAGCCGGGCCCGCCAGCGCGGCGCCGAGCTGCCGATCACCATGCGCGCCGAGTACGCCCTGGCCGACCGCCTGGTCTTCGCCAAGCTGCGCGAGCGCTTCGGCGGCCGGATCCGCCTGTTCATCTCCGGCGCCGCCCCGCTGTCGCAGGACATCGCGGAGTTCTTCGACGCGGCCGGCCTGACCATCTACGAGGGGTACGGCCTGACGGAGTCGTCGGCGGGCAGCTTCCTCAACCGCCCGGAATCGGTGAAGTTCGGCACGGTCGGCCCGCCGTTCCCCGGCACCGAGGTGCGCATCGCCGACGACGGGGAGATCCTGATCGGCGGGCGCGGCATCATGCGCGGCTACCACGGGCTGCCCGAGGAGACGGCCGCCGCGCTGCAGGACGGCTGGCTGCACACGGGCGACATCGGCGAGGTGGACGAGGCCGGGCGGCTGCGCATCACCGACCGCAAGAAGGAGCTGATCAAGACCTCGGGCGGCAAGTACGTCGCGCCGACGTACCTGGAGGGCCGGATCAAGGCGGCCTGCCCGTACGCGTCGCACGTGTTCGTCCACGGCGACCGGCGCAACTACGTCACGGCGCTGATCACGCTCGACATGGACGTGGCCGGGCCGTGGGCGCGGGCCGAGTCGCTGCCGGACGACCCCGAGAAGCTGCGCGAGCACCCGCGCATGCGCGAGGAGGTGCGGAAGGCGATCGACCAGGTCAACGCGGGCGAGGCCAGCTACGCCACGGTCAAGAAGTTCGCGATCCTGGCGGCCGACTTCGCGGTGGAGACGGGTGAGCTGACGCCCAGCCTCAAGATCAAGCGCAAGGTCGTCGAGGAGCGCAACGCGGAGGTGCTCGACTCCTTCTACACCTGACCGGACGCGGACGCCGGAGCGGTGCCCGTGCCCACGAGCACCGCTACCCGGCTCCGCTCAGAGGATCTTCTTGGCCACGGGCAGCGAGCGCACCACGTAGGCCAGCGACCAGCACAGGGGCAGCGCCAGCGCGAGCATGACGGCGAACTTCACGATCGCGACGGCGTCCAGCCAGCGCAGCGCCCAGCCGAGCCCGACCAGCACCAGCGGGTGGATGATGTAGACGGTGAAGGCGTGCCGCGACAGGAACCGGCCGCGCGGCCCCTGCTCGGCGAACCGCTCCCTGAACAGCACCGTCAGCCCGATGATCATGCTGACCGCGAAGGCCGACTCCCACAGCGCCATCAGGGCGGACGACAGCGCGCCGGTGGTCAGCAGCGCCGCCGGCACCAGCACCACGCTCGACACACCGGAGGCGATCAGCCCGGCCCGCCCCGCCCGCACGGGCAGCGTCTCGAACCAGCCGCGCCGGTAGGCGACGCAGCCGAGCACGAACATGGCGGCGTACTGCGGCAGGTACTGCGGCGACGGCAGGCCGAGCACCGGCACGTAGGTCCCGGTGGGCACCGGGATGCGCCACAGGAAGGTGACGGCCGCGAGCCCGAGCACGAAGGCCACGATCCAGGAGAGCCGCAGCGGGACGACGCGCGCCTCCATCGGCTGCCGCAGGCTCCGCCACGCCGCGTAGACCAGCACGAACCCGATCAGCACCTCGACGAACCACATGGGCCCCGGGTCCCACGAGCGCAGGTAGAACTCCGCGTACGACATCCCCCCGCCCTCCTCGGCGTACCCGGTGAAGGTCAGCGCCGGCCGCAGCAGCAGGAGGAAGACGAGCAGCGGGACGCCCAGCCGCAGCAGCCGGTCGCGCACGAAGGCGCCGCCACCCTTGCGGTCGCGGGAGCCGGGGGTGAAGAAGCCGGAGATGAGGAAGAAGAACCCCATGAAGAACGCCTGGTTGAACATGACCAGCAGGTCGAGCAGGCTGCCGGTGGGGTCCTTGGCGGGCTCGACGTAGTACCAGAGGGGGAGGTTGCCGTACGTGATCGCGACGTGGTGCGTGACCACCAGCGCGGTCAGCGCGATCCTGAGGTTGTCGACGGCGTAGAGCCTGGTCGTGGTCTGCGCCTTCATGCGCGGCATGCCCTTTCGACGAGGTCGGCGAGCTCGCGCGCGTGTGCGTCGAGGTCGTGGCCGGGGTTGGCGACCCAGTAGGCGAACATGGTGTCGAGGGCGGCCTGGTGGGTGACGGCCATGACGCGGGGGTCGAACGCCCTGAACTCCCCGCCGGCCTGGCCGAGCCGGTAGAGGCGCTCCAGCAGCTCGTAGAGCTTCTCGTTGCCGTTGATCCCGAAGCGGGGGGCTCCGTCGGCCTCCCTGAGGTTGTTGAAGATCTCCCCCAGCGTCTTGAGCTGGTCGCGGTGGCCGCGCATGTACTCGGCGGCGGCCAGGATGTGCGTCCTGACCAGCTCGGTCGCCGTGGTCAGCCCCTCCATCCGCGCCGCCACGTGCGCGACCGCGCCCTGGTACGTGTGCCGCACCACCTCCTCCATCAGCTCGTCCTTGCCGGCGAAGTGGTAGGAGATGACGCCCTTGCTGATGCCGGCGTGCTCGGCGATCCGCGCGAGCGACGCCTTGGCGAACCCCGCCTCCGCGATGACGGCGACGGCGGAGCACACGATCTGGGCGCGCCTGGCCTCCTCGATGAACGACCGCGGATTCTGGCCGCTCGGCTCGTTTTCTGACCGCATGGCCAAAAACTAGCACATGCGGATGAATCACCCAAGGGACGGCGGGAGGGGGCCGGCCACCGCTCCCCTGACGACGCCGCCGGGTCAGCCCAGCCGCGCCTGGTAGATCGTCCTGGCCTGCTGCAGCAGGGACACGTGGTCGCCGAACTGGTAGGCGCTGGCCAGCCGCCCGTGCTGCCTGATCAGGTCCTCCAGCAGGTCCAGCCACTCCAGGCACCAGAGCACGTCCTCGCGCCTGGCGACCGGCCGGCCGCCGACGTCCACGTACACGGGGCTGGTCAGGGCGTATCCGGTGGAGGTCAGCGTGCGAGGGTGCGGGTCGCACAGGACCTCGGCCACCACGTACGTCGGCGCGTCCACCTCCAGCACGGCCGTCACGGTCAGCCGCTCCTGCCCCTGCCAGCCCTGCTCGGGGGGCAGCCGCTCGGCCCCGGCCCTGACCCCGTCGGCGGTGCGGATGCGCACGGCCGCCACCTCGGGCCCGACGGCGGTGGCGGTGACGCTGATCCGGTCCCCCTTGCGGGCCTGGATCACGTGGCCGGGGCCGTGCCCGTTCACCGTCAGCTCCAGCCACGGGCCGGTGGTGGCGAACGTGCGGCCCGCGCGCACGGCCGCCGCGAACGACCGGGCGCTCAGCTCCCCCTCGACCCGGGCGTAGACGCGGGCCCAGCCTGGCGGGTTGGACTGGTTGTCGGAGCGGGTGAAGGAGATCATCGCGTCGGTGCCCGCCGTCACGGCCATCCGGTTGCCCGCGCCGATCAGCCGCCGGTAGACCGCGGCCGTGGCCGGGATCGAGGCGTGGGTGAGCACGTCGAGGCTGTCCACCAGGCCGAGGGCCGCGTCGGCGACCAGCTCGCGGGCGGCGCAGTTGCGCGGCACCGGCGAGACGACGCCCTTGGGCGGGTCGCCGTCGCCGATGGGCGTGCGAAAGGGATGGCTGTAGCCGACCAGCGCCCCGAGCCCGCGCAGCTCGCGCAGCCCGTCGGCGTTGGGCGGCCAGTCGGCGTCGCCCGCGAAGCCGGTGTGGTAGCGGCCGGGGGCCGAGTGGAGCCCGAAGGCGTAGATGTGGCCGAGCAGGTCGTTGCGGTATTCGACGCCCATCCTGGCCACATGCGTGGCGTCGGACCACGGCAGGTCCTTGCCGGTCCAGTGCTCCAGGGCCTCGCGGTCGTACACCCGGCGGCCCGAGACGTTGCCGGCCAGGAGGTTGAGCACGTGCAGGTCCTCGCCGTGCTGGGCGACGGCCGCGTCGGCTGGCACGGCCACCAGGTCGCCCGCCCAGTTGAGGTGGACGTGCAGGTCGCCGCCGTACCAGCCGGCGCCGGCGGCGTCGTAGAGGCGCTCGGGGGCCAGCTCGACCAGGTGCTCCTCGCCGGGCATCGGGGTGAGCTCGTGGCCGGCCGCGCCGTACTCCATGCCCCTGGCCGCGGTGATCGTCAGCGGCATGCAGGGGACGTCCACGAGCAGGTCGTCGCCGTGGAAGTACGGGCGCCCGTGGTAGTCGTAGCGGTTGGCGGCGCCGGGCGGGAACCAGCCGGCGCCGTCGGCGCTCACCACGCTCCAGCGGCACGGCGTCCCGGACCGCAGGCGGAGCCTGGAGGAAGGGATGGGGCACAGCAGGGTGTCGAAGCGGACGCGCTCGCCGTCCACGACGACGATGCTGTCCCGGTCCACCTCCACCAGCCAGGCCCCGCGGGCGGCCAGCAGCCGCTGAGCGTCGTCCACGCCGACCTGGCAGGGCCTGCCCCGCCGCGAGTCGATGAGCAGCGACATCCGCTCCTCGCCGGCCCGGCGCGGGCCGTGACCGTCCTCCCCGGCCGCGAGCGGGCACAGCTCCGGCGAAGGCAGCAGGACCGTGCGGGCCGCCCCTTCCAGGACGGCGCCGTCCTCCTCGATCCTGATGGCGTAGAGGTGCGCGGGCAGTTCGCCGTCGAGGGTGTCGCGCAGGACCCGGTCGTAGTCGGGCTCGGCCAGCCGGGCGACGAGCCGCTCTCTCGGTTCGTCCGGATGGGTCTCGGCGACGGCCTTGAAGACCAGTTCCCAGAACCGGTCGAACAGCTCGGGAGGCAGCACTCTTCGCCGGGCGAAGAACTTCACGTAAGGGATCTCCGGCTCACCCCAGGTGATGCCGTGCTCCTCAAGGAGGTGCCCGTACTCCTCCAGAGCATCCGTCACCCCTCCGGGCAGCATCGAATCCGCACTCATGTGAGCCCTTCCCACGTCGTTGCGCGCCATCGTGGCATGGATCACAGGAACGGTCCGGGCGGCCGGGAGGAGGGGGAGGAGGAAAGTTCACCCCCGGGGGAGGTATCTCAACCCGGGGCGTGCTCGAAGCTGCTCAAAAGGGGCGTATCAGGCACGCTTGAAAGCCGCGAGGATCCGGTCGGCGGCCAGCGCGGGCGTGAGGTCGCCGGCCAGCACCGCCCGCTCCACCTCCGCCGAGATCGCCGTCACCTCCGGGTCGTCGCGCAGCTCGGCCAGCAGCCGCTCGCGCACGAGCGTCCAGGTCCAGCCCACCTGCTGGCGGCGGCGCTTGGCGGCCAGGTCGAGGCCGTCCTGGTGGGCCAGCACCTGCCGCCAGAGTTCGTCCAGCCCGTCGCCGGTCAGGCCGCTGCAGGTCAGCACGGGCGGCGGGGCGGAGTCGGAGCGGAGCATGCGCAGGGCGCCCGACAGCTCGCGGGCCGCTTTCCTGGCGGGCAGCTCGTACTCGCCGTCGGCCTTGTTGACCGCGACGACGTCGGCCAGCTCCAGCACGCCCTTCTTGATGCCCTGCAGCTGGTCGCCGGTGCGGGCCAGGGTGAGCAGCAGGAACGTGTCCACCATGTCGGCCACGGCGGTCTCCGACTGGCCCACGCCGACGGTCTCGACCAGGACGACGTCGTAGCCGGCCGCCTCCACGACGACCATGGCCTCCCTGGTCGCCTTGGTGACGCCGCCGAGGGTGCCCGAGGTCGGCGAGGGCCGGATGAAGGCGCCGGGATCGGCCGACAGCCGGGCCATGCGGGTCTTGTCGCCGAGGATGCTGCCGCCCGTCCTGGTGGAGGACGGGTCCACGGCCAGGACCGCGACCTTGTGCCCCTGGCCGGTCAGGCGCGTGCCGAGGGCGTCGATGAACGTGGACTTGCCCACCCCCGGCACGCCCGACACGCCGACGCGGCGGGCCCGTCCGGAGAGCGGGGTGAGCTCGACCAGCAGCCGCTGCGCCAGGGCCACGTGATCGGGCCTGGTCGACTCGACAAGCGTGATCGCGCGGGCGATCCAGGTACGCGAACCGGCCCGTACGCCGTCGGCGTAGTTCTCCAGCGATTGCACCCGAATCGCCCCTTTCTTGCCAGTTAGATCAGCCTAACTTCTGACAAGTCTTGACTTTTGCCAGTAGGGTGCTGGAGTTCTGTCTCAGCCGTCACAGGAGTCACTCCCCTCATGCCCAACGTCGAACCCCTCCGCGAGGGCGACCCGGCAGCGGTGGGACCCTACCGGCTCGTCGGGCGGCTCGGCGCGGGCGGCCACGGTGTCGTCTACCTCGGTCAGGCCCGCAACGGCACCCCCGTCGCCGTCAAGGTGCTGCGCGAGGGGCTGGCCGTGGGCGAGCGCCTGGCGAACGAGATCGCCGCCGCGCGCAGGGTCGAGCCGTTCTGCCTCGCGCAGGTGCTCGACGCCTCGACCAGCGGGCGGGCGTACATCGTGTCCGAGTACGTGGACGGGCCCTCGCTGCAGCAGGCGGGCCGGCGCGGCGCGGCGGACCTGCAGCGCATCGCGGTGGCGACCGCCACCGCGCTCGACGCGATCCATCAGGCGGGCGTCGTCCACGGGGACCTGACGCCGTCCAACGTCCTGCTCGGGCCCGACGGGGCGCGGGTGGTCGACTTCGGCATCGCCGGGGCGCTGGGCTCGGGGATGAAGGCGACCAGCAACATCGTGGGGACGCCCGCGTACATGGCGCCCGAGCAGCTCGCGGGCAAGGCGGTCGGGGCCGCCGCCGACGTGTTCTCGTGGGGGTCCGTCCTCGTCTTCGCGTCCACCGGCGTGCCGCCGTTCGGGGACGACTCGCTGCCCGCGGTGATCAACCGCATCCTTCGTGAGGATCCGCAGCTCGGGGAGGTGAGCGGGCCGCTGCGCGAGATCGTGGCGGCCTGCCTGGCCAAGGATCCGTCGCTGCGGCCGGGGATGCGCGACGTCCTGCTCCGGCTGGCCGCGCCGTCCCGCCGGCCCTCCGCCTCGAACGCGACCTCTTCCCCAGCCTCTCAGGCGGCCTCTCAGGCGGCTTCTGGGGCGCTCGTCGGTGAGCACACGCCCGACCGTGTGTCGGCGTCCTGGCAGCAGACCCTCGACCAGCCGCACGAGGGCGCCCAGGACCCGGGGACGGCCCACGGCCTGCCCGCCCGCGACCGCCGCTCCCCGCGCCGGGGCGCGCACCCGGCGTCCGGCGCCGGGCACCACGGGCCGCACGCGGACTCGGGCCTGTCGCGGCACGATCCGCACGGCGCCTTCGACGGCCCGCAGCACGATCCGCACGCGGCCGGGGCAGCGCGGGCGGGGACCGGGCATGAGGGGCCCGGTGCGGCCACCTCGGCGATGCAGGCGCTGTTCGACCTCTCCTCCCCCGTCGAGCCGCCCGCCGGGTTCGGGCCGCGGGAGCGCCGGCCCTCGACGCCGCTCTCCGCCCCGGTCGCCGCCGGGTCTGACGTGTCCGGGGCCCGGAGGGACGCGGGGGCGCAGGATCGGCTGGCGTACTCGCCCGCGGCCTCGGCCCACGACCGCCTGGCCTACTCTCCCACCGCCGGCTCTCCCACCGCCGGGCAGCGCGGGCAGTTCGAGGGGCAGCACGACGGGCAGCACGACGGGCAGCACGACGGGCAGCACGACGGGCGGGGACAGGGAACGGACGCGGCGGCGTACGGCAACCCCGCGCCCTACGACGGCGGGCCCGCCGAGAACGGCGGCGCGGGCACCCCTCCCGGCACCGGCAGCGGGCGGGCGCCGGCGCGCCGGGCGAAGGGACGCCGGGTCAAGACGGTGATCATCGCCGCGATCTCGGGCCTGTGCGTGTGCGCGCTGGCCGCGGCCATCATCTGGCTCACCCCCACCGAACCCACCCCCAAGTCGAAGAGCGCGCCCGTGAGCACCACCGGCGCCACGACCGAGCCGGTCGCCACGTCCTCCCCCCGGCGCACCCGTGCCACCAGGCCGACCCCGCAGACGGACGGCACCCCCAGCACCCTGCCGGACGACACCGGCGGCCCCGACGGGCTCAGGGTTTCGGCGTTGCGGGCGGGCGGCACCAGGAACGGCGACTGCTGGGCCGGCGGCCAGGCCACGCTGCGCGCGATGGTGCGCCGCACGGGCGGGCCGGTGACGTTCAGCTACACCTGGCTCGTCGACGGCATCGCCACCGGCCGCGCTACGGCGCTCATCTCCGAGAACGGCCGCCGCTACCTCAACGCGCCGCGCCCCCTGCGGAGCACGGGAGGCACCCACAGCGTCACGCTGCGGATCACCTCACCCGTCACCGCCCAGCGGACGATCTCGGTCGCCATGTGCGCCCAGGGCACGTTCTGACCGCACCGGGGCGCCGCCGCCCGAGCCGGTGGCCGGCCGGGCGCGCGGGACCCCGCCGCGATCGGGCCGGACGGGTCAGGTCTGCTGGTAGATCGTGGCGGCGAGGCCGCAGGACGCGTCGAGGAACAGGTACGTGGTGCCTTCGGCGATGGGCTCCTCCTCCGGGTCCTGCGCTTCCTCCATCCCGATGTAGTCCATGGTCCGCGCGCAGGCGGGGCAGGCAGGATACTCGGCGTCGCCGATCCATTCGGGGTGTCCGCCGATGGACGGGGTCGTCATGTCCCAGCCGCCGGCGGACATGCCGGGATCGGTGAGGAGCTCTCCCGGCACCCTGCGCAGGGTCTCGGGCGGGCTCTGGTCGTCGAGGACGCGGACGGGTGCCGCGGAGTGGTCGGAGAGACCGGATCGGCCGTCGGGGCTCACCGTGGAGTAGAGGGTCGTGTAGGCATGGCATCCCTGGCAGGTGACGATCCTGAGCCGACCGTTCCAGCCGGTGTGGGCGAGCGCTTCCGCGACCCGCCGGTCACCTGTGTCGACGTCGAGCACCGTCCACAGCGGGGCACGGCACCACGGGCACTCGCCTTGAGCCGGGGGTTCCACCGTCCGCTCAGGATCGGGCCGCAGCGCGTAGGCGGTCCGCCCGCACAGTTCGCGGGCCCGGCCGTCGTCCAGCATCCACCCGCCTTCGACCATGTACTCGGCCGGGCCGATGAAGAGCTCGCCGGCCCCGGGCGGCGGCTGCTCCCGCCAGCGGCGGAACGCGTTCTCGGCGACGGGGCCCCGCGTGTGCGCCAGGATCAGCAGCAGCGCGTTCAGGTCCGGCGCGCCCTCGTCGATCATGGTGACGACAGCCTGCTGGAGGTCGTCGCCGGCGGTGCGGTAGAGCTTCGGCGAAAACCGGAAATCCGCCGCGAGCAGGTCCGGCAGGTGCGGGGTGAGCGCTGCCGGGGTCTCGGCGGCCAGCTGTTCGAGCTCGTATTCCGCGGCGAACTCGCCGGCCGCCGCGCGGCGTATCAGCTCCGGGATCATCTGCAGGATGATAGCCGCCGGCGTCTTCAGGGTCGGGCGGCGGTCTGACGGCGCGGGGCCGGCGAGGATCAGACGGCCGTAGCGGGCGGACGAGGGTCAGGCGGCGTGGCGGGCGGTGAGCTGGCGGAGCAGGTCGAGGGCGGCGTCGGCGATCACCGTACCGGGCGGGAAGATCGCGGCCGCGCCCGCGGCCCGCAGCTCGTCGTGGTCGCCCGGCGGGATCACGCCCCCGACCACGATCATGATGTCGGCGGCGTCGAGCTCGGCCAGCGCCGCGCGCAGCGCGGGGTCGTACGTCAGGTGCCCGGCGGCCAGCGACGACACGCCCACCACGTGCACGTCGGCCTCGACCGCCTGCCTGGCGACCTCTTCCGGCGTCTGGAACAGCGGGCCGACGTCGACGTCGAAGCCCAGGTCGGCGAAGGCGGTGGCGATCACCTTCTGGCCCCGGTCGTGACCGTCCTGGCCCATCTTGGCCACCAGGATGCGCGGGCGGCGCCCCTCGGCCTTGGCGAACTCGTCGCAGGCGGCACGGGCCCGCTCGATGTTGCCGGTCGTGCCCGATTCGTCGCGATACACCCCTGTGATGGTACGCACCTGCTCGGCGTGCCGGCCGAACACCCGTTCCAGCGCGTCGGAGATCTCCCCCACGGTCGCCTTGGCGCGAGCGGCGTCCACGGCCAGCTTGAGCAGGTTGTGCTCCAAGCCGGGCTCGGGATGCCCGGCGGCCTTGGTCAGCGCGTCGAGCGCGCGCGCCACGGCCTCGGGGTCGCGCTCGGCCCTGAGGCGGGCCAGCTTGGCGAGCTGCTGGGCGCGTACGGCGCTGTTGTCGACCTTGAGCACGTCGATGGCCTCGTCGCCGTCGGCCCGGTACTTGTTCACCCCGATCACCGGCTGCCGGCCGGAGTCGATGCGGGCCTGCGTGCGTGCGGCGGCCTCCTCGATGCGCAGCTTGGGCAGCCCCGCCTCGATGGCCCGCGCCATCCCGCCGGCCGACTCGACCTCCTCGATGTGGGTCCAGGCGCGCTCGGCGAGGTCGTGGGTGAGGCGTTCGACGTAGTAGGAGCCGCCCCACGGGTCGATCACCTGCGTGGTGCCGGACTCCTGCTGCAGCAGCAGCTGGGTGTTGCGGGCGATGCGGGCGGAGAAGTCGGTGGGCAGGGCCAGCGCCTCGTCCAGGGCGTTGGTGTGCAGCGACTGCGTGTGGCCCTGGGTGGCGGCCATGGCCTCGACGCAGGTGCGGGCGACGTTGTTGAAGACGTCCTGAGCGGTCAGCGACCAGCCGGAGGTCTGGCTGTGCGTACGCAGGCTCAGCGACTTCGGGTTCTTCGCCCCGAATCCGGACACGAGCCTGGCCCACAGCAGCCGGGCGGCCCGCAGCTTGGCGACCTCCATGAAGAAGTTCATGCCGATGCACCAGAAGAACGACAGGCGCGGCGCGAACCGGTCGACGTCCAGGCCGGCGCCGACCCCGGCGCGCAGGTATTCGGCCCCGTCGGCGAGGGTGTAGGCCAGCTCCAGGTCCAGCGTGGCTCCGGCCTCCTGGATGTGGTAGCCGGAGATGCTGATGGAGTTGAACTTCGGCATCTTCTCGCTGGTGTAGGCGAAGATGTCGGAGATGATGCGCATCGACGGCGCAGGCGGATAGATGTAGGTGTTGCGGACCATGAACTCTTTGAGGATGTCGTTCTGGATGGTCCCCGCGAGCTGTTCGGGCGCGACGCCCTGCTCCTCGCCCGCCACGATGTAGAGCGCGAGCACGGGCAGCACGGCGCCGTTCATGGTCATCGAGACCGACATCCGGTCGAGCGGGATGCCGTCGAAGAGCTGGCGCATGTCGTAGATGGAGTCGATGGCCACGCCCGCCATGCCCACGTCGCCCGCCACCCTGGGGTGGTCGGAGTCGTAGCCCCGGTGGGTGGCCAGGTCGAAGGCCACCGACAGGCCCTTCTGGCCGGCCGCGAGGTTGCGCCGGTAGAAGGCGTTGGAGTCCTCCGCCGTGGAGAAGCCGGCGTACTGGCGGATGGTCCAGGGCTGGTTGACGTACATGGTCGGGTACGGGCCCCGCAGGAACGGGGCGGCGCCCGGGTAGGTGCGCAGGAAGTCGAGGTCGTCGAGGTCGGCGGCGGTGTAGAGGGGCTTGACCGCGATGCCCTCGGGGGTCTCCCAGACCTCTCCCTCCACGTCCGGGACCTCGGCCGCCCGCCCCGGCAGGGGGGTCAGCGGGATGCCGGAGAAGTCGGGGATCATCGGGTCACCTCCAGGTCGTCGTAGGTCTCGTGCAGGACGGCCAGCGCGTCGCACCCGGCGTGGAGGTTGGCGTCCAGGCCCTCGTAGTGTCCCTTCCCCGCCAGCCACACCTTTCTCGCGCCCGCCGCGCGCAGGGCGGCGGCCACGGCGGTGGCGTGCTGGGCGTAGAGCTTGTCGCTCGAACACAGGCAGGCCACGGACGCGCCGCTCGCGGCGAAGGCGGCGGCGATCCTCTCGGGGTCGGTCTCCTGGCCGGAGGTCTGGGTGGCCAGGCCGCCCGCCTGGAACAGGTTGGCCGCGAACGCGGCGCGGGCGGTGTGGGCGGACAGGGGGCCGATGGTGGCCAGGAACACCTTGGGGCGTTCGGGCAGGGAGTCGGCCAGGTCGCGCAGCCGTTCGAACGGCTCGGCGTACCGGATCGCCGGAAGCCCTTCAAGCGCTTGCTCGGGTGGACCGGCCTCCAGCGACTTGCCGGCCTCCGACGGCGCGCCTCCTCCTGGTGGGGCGGGGCGGCGGAGCGGGCGCTCGTGGAGGTCGGGGAACTCGCTCACGCCCGTGATCGGGAAGCGCCGGTGCGCGATGTCGTCCGCGCGCCGGTCCCTGGTGGCGGCGATCCGGCCGGCCACCAGCCCCCCGGCCGCGGCGATCCCGCCGGCCGCCTCGATCTCCTGGAAGAACGCCCAGGCGGCCTCGGCGAGGTCGGCGGTGCGGCGCTCGACGTACCAGGAGCCACCGGCGGGATCGAGCACCCGCCCCAGCCCCGACTCCTCCAGCAGCAGCGACTGCGTGTTGCGGGCGATCCGCCGGGAGAAGGCGTCGGGCAGCCCGAGGCAGGCGTCGAACGGCCGCACGGTGACCGCCTGCGCCTCGCCCACGCCGGCGGCGAAGCAGGCCACGGTCGTGCGCAGCAGGTTGACCCACGGATCGCGCGCGGTCATCATGGCCGCGCTGGTGACGGCGTGCTGCCGCTGGCCGCCGGCCTCCGGCGCGCCGCAGACCTCGGCGACCCTGGCCCACAGGCGGCGGGCCGCGCGCAGCTTGGCGATGGTGGCGAACTGGTCGGCGGTGGCGGCGTAGCGGAAGTCGATCTGCCCGAGCGCCTGCCCGGCGGACAGGCCGCCGCCGGTGAGGGCCCGCAGCTCGGCGACGCCCCGCGCGATCGAGCAGGCCAGCTCCTCGGCGTCGCTGCCGCCCGCGTCGTGGTAGGGCGTGGCGTCCACGGTGACGGCCCGCAGCCCGGGGAACCCGTCGGCGCAGCGCCGCGCCAGCTCGATCCCGGCGGGGCCGCGCGCGGCGGAGGCGCCCAGGTTGCCGCTGGGCGTGACGCCTCGGGCGGCGGCCAGCTCGAACAGGGCCTCGGCGGCCTCCGTCGCCAGGTCGCCCGCCTCCAGGACGACGGGTGCGAGGTCGAGGTAGACGTCCTTCAGCACCGTGCCGAGCTCGCCCACCGGGATCGCGCCCGGGCCGACGACGAGCCAGAGCGAGGTGACGCCGTTCTCCAGGTCCGCCAGCACGGCCTCGGGGTCGGCCACGGCGTGCCGCTGGCGTACGTCCCAGCCGGCGGCGGTCGCGGAACCGCGGACGTAGGGGGTCGCGCCGGGCGCTCCCGGGTCGCCGGGGAGGTCTTCCGCGTCGTACAGCGGCGCGACCGTGATCCCGTCGTACGTCGTCCTGGACAGCACCTCCTCCGGCGCGCCGGCCTCGGCCCCCGACTTGCGCAGGACCTCGGCCGCGAGCGCGCGCCAGTCGTCCCGTGAGATGGACGCGAATCCCGCTGCCAGTTCCATGATTCGGATAGTAGGCGGAATGCCGGAATAGGAGTAACCCCGGGCCACCCCCTGTGTTCCAGGTCACCCGCGCTTCGGACGGCAGGTGGCTCAGGGGGCCGGCGCCTCCCACGCCAGCCGCCACGTGACCGGCCCCACGACCCCGTCGTCGTCGATGCCCTGGGTGCGCTGGAAACTACGGCACACGTCACGGGACGCGGCCCCGTACGCGCCGTCGACCTCCAGGTCCCAGCCGCGCCGCCGCATCTGCCCCTGCCAGGTGCGCACGTCCTGCCCGCGCGTCACCGGGGGGTAGGTCAGCAGCCGGCCGGGGAACGGGGGCGCGGCGGGGCCGCTCTGCCCGGGGCGCGGGGCTCCGCGCCTGACCCAGGCGTAGAGTGCCTCGCCGGGGCAGTCGGTGGCGAAGCCGTCGCGGTGTCCCTTGATCTCCTTGCCCGCGTGGCCCCGGTCGCGTACGTGCTGGATCGTGTCGAGCACGGCGTGCAGGATCCCGTCGGGCGGCTTGACCAGCCCGGCGTTGCCGACCAGGCCCAGCACGGCGTAGTGGCCCGCGTTGAGCCCCGGGCCGTTCGCGGCCGGCAGGTGGTGCAGGCCGCGGCCCTCGAAGACCTTCCGGTGGGGGCAGGCCACGAAGGAGTAACCGATGTCGATCCAGCCGTTGCCGTCCATGTGGAAACCCTGGATCGACTGCACCAGGGCCACGCAGCGGGCGTGGTCGGAGACGATGCCCGGATCGACCCTTCCGCCGGTGTAGTGAACCTTGACCCCCTTGGTGGAGTCGAGCTGTGTGTAGTCGCCGCGCGGAGCGCGTGCTTTCCAATCGCGCCGTAACACCAGGTCGATGGCCACGGTGATCTCCGAAGGTCGCTGCCGGGAATACTGAGCGTAACCCGGCGGGCGCGGACAGGTCCTGGAGATGGGCGATTTCGTCTGGGGCCTGATCACCGTTCATTCAGGGCCTTCGGCTAGGGCCTGATCACCCGCTGATCCGTGACGATCGCGCTGATGAGGTCGTGCGGGGTGACGTCGAACGCCGGGTTCAGCGCCCGCGTGCCCTCGGGCGCCACCCGGACGCCTCTGACGGACACGATCTCGTCCGCGCCGCGGTCCTCGATCTCGATCTGGTCGCCGGTGGGGGTGTGCTCGTCGATGGTGGACTCGGGCGCGACCACGATGAACGGCACGCCGGCCCGTTCCGCGCCGAGGGCGAGCGCGTACGAGCCGATCTTGTTGGCGGTGTCGCCGTTGGCGGCGATCCGGTCGGCGCCGATGAGCACCGCGTCGACCTCGCCCCTGGCCAGCAGGTACGGCCCCGCGGAGTCGGCGATCAGCCGGTGCGGCGCCCCCATCCTGGCCAGTTCCCAGGTCGTCAGCCTGGCCCCCTGCAGCAGCGGCCGGGTCTCCAGGGCGAGCACCTCGGCCAGCCGCCCGCGCTCGTGCAGCGTCTGGACCACGCCGAGCGCGGTGCCGCGTTCGACGGCGGCCAGGCCGCCGGTGTTGCACACGGTCATGATGCGCAGCCGGTCGCCTTCGAGCAGGGCGGCCCCGCGCTCGCCCATGGCGACGCAGGCGGCGATGTCGTCGTCGCGCACGCGCAGCGCGGCGGCGAGCGCCGCCTCCGGGCCTTCGTCCAGGTGGGCGACGGCCTGGTCGACGCCCCAGGCGAGGTTGACCGCGGTGGGCCGGGCGGCGAACAGCTCGGCCACCAGGGCCGGGTCGCCGTCGGCCACCACTGCGCCGAGCGCCCCCGCCACGCCGAGCGCGGGGGCGCCGCGCACGGCCAGCCGCCTGATCGCGGCGACGAGTTCGGCGACGGTGCTGACGCGCAGCATCACGCACTTGTCGGGGAGCAGGGTCTGGTCCACGAGTTCGACGGCGCCGTCGACCCAGTCGATGGTCCTCACAGCAGGAACGCTAACCCACCGGAGCCCTGGCTCAGCGCTCGGCCAGGACGATCACGGAGTCCTGCTCCTTCAGGACGATGGGCCGCGTCTTGTCCGGGTTCAGCACGATGCCGTAGTGGGGCGGATCGTTCCTGGTCGCGGCGTCGCGGTAGCCGATGGCCGTCTCGCCACTGCGCCGCGCCGCCTCCACGACGGTGGAGAACGTCACCTCCGAGCCCGGCGTGATGTAGTCGGCGGCGGGCCGCGGGTAGATCTCCGAGCCGCGTGAGTCGAAGAGGTAGCCGAAGACGTCGGCCAGGTGCCGGTTCTCGGCGAGCTGGGCCAGCAGCAGGCCGATCACGGTGTCGCTGATCACGATGTCGTCGGCCTCGGTGACCTCGGCCAGGGCGCGGTTGCTCTCGTCGTGCATCTCGCTGACGATCGAGTAGTGCTCGCCGAGCGTGCTCTGCATGTCACGCAGCTGCAGCAGCGTCATGAGCGTGCGCGTGTCGGAGTGGTGGGCGTCGAAGCGGTTGTCGGACAGCACGATGACGTGCTGGAAGAGGCCGACGCCGAGCGACTCCAGGGCGAACCTGTCGGTGGTGTCGCAGTCCTTGACGTTCACCGTGAGGTTGCGCAGGCCGGCCAGGTTCGTACCCGCCTTGGGGTGGTCGGCGGCGATCTCCAGGACCGATCCAGGGGCGACGTAGCCGTCGAGGTAGCGCACGATCTGCTCGGCGCGGCCGTTCCAGTTGAGCAGGAGCGTGCGCTCGGTCGCGGTGGGCGTCGCCGGGGCCTCGGCGATGACGGATTCGTCGATGCTGGGCCTGCCGGCGGCCAGGCGCACGTGGGAGTCGTCGTGCGCGATGACGACGACCTGGTCGTCGGCGTTGATCACGGTGTCGCCCGGCGGGTTCAGCACGACGCCGGACGGCCGGCGCAGGCCGATGACGGAGGCCGTCTGGTACGCGTGCAGCGCGTCTCCGTACGTGACCCCCACGAGCTTCTTCGGGGTGCGCAGGTAGATCTCGCCGCCGTCGAAGTTGAGCAGGTCCATGCAGACGACGGACATGCCCGACTGGCGGGAGGACTGCACGATGAGCCGCGAGGCGGTGTCGTCGGAGTCGACCAGGTGCACGTCCGGGCCGCCGGCCAGGCGGGCGGCGGCGGCGTTGCGGTTGGAGGTGAGCCCGGCCACGACCGGCGGGTGGATGCCGTCGCGCTTGGCCAGGGCGAGCAGGATCTTGATGACGTGGGCGTCGGGGTCGTCGCCCTCGGGCGAGAGCACCACGACGGAGCGGGCCGCGGCCAGGTTCATCAGGTCGAGGTCGCGCGGCTCCGTCGGCCTGCCCGTACGGCACACCAGGCGGGTCCTGCCGAGGTCGCCGACGTGCTCGCGGATGTCCTCCTCCATGGCGAGTTTGTCACGGTCCGCCAGGACGGCGATGACCGAGCCCTTCTGGCTGGCCTGGGCCTTGACCAGCTCGGTCACGATGGTGAACATCTGGTCCGACCATCCGAGCACCACCGTGTGCCCGGACTCCACGATCCGCGAGCGTCCCCGCCGCAGGCGGTCCACCTTCTGCTTGAGCCCGTTCGACAGCAGGCCGACGAGCATGCTGACGATGAAGAGCCCGCCCAGCGAGCCGGCGAACATCACCGCCATGTATCCGATCGAACCCTTGTCACTGGCCACCCGGCTTGGGGTGAGCGCGTGCATGAGAGCGATCCAGAGCACCTCGCCGGCGTGGGACACGCCGTCCGGCTCATTGGGCGCAAGCCACAGTGTGAACGCCGTCACCAGCACGATCAGACCCACCGAGACGACCGCGAGCCAGCCGATCAGCGAGGCTGTGCCCTTGGACATGGTGTTGTCGAACCAGTAGCGCGCCCGTTCACGGAACGTGACCTTGGACACTTCCCCGATACCTCCGCGTAAGGAGTGATTTCACCCGACGACACAAGGTACCGGTGGATCTTTCCTTCCGCATGACGACAGGTAACGTATCGGCCATGGCGCAGCCCCTCACCCCCGACGATCCGGCGTCTCTGGGCGGTTTCCGCCTGTCCGGGCGACTCGGCGAAGGCGGGCAGGGCGTGGTCTATCTCGCCCATTCCGACGACGGCGAACCGGTCGCGATCAAGCTCCTCAACACCGGTGACAGAGAGACACGGGCCCGCCTGGCCCGCGAGCTCGAAGCCCTGGAGGGCGTCGCCTCGTTCTGCACGGCGCGCGTGCTCGACGTCTCGACCGACGGGCCGCGGCCTTTCGTGGTGAGCGAGTACGTCGACGGCCCCTCGCTGGCCGAGCGGGTGGCCGAGCGCGGCCCGCTGCGCGGCGGCGACCTCGAACGGCTCGTCGTCGGCACCGCCACCGCGCTCGCGGCCATCCACGCGGCCGGGATCGTGCACCGCGACTTCAAGCCGGCCAACGTGCTGCTGGGCCCCGACGGGCCGCGCGTGGTCGACTTCGGCATCGCCAGGGCCGAGGGCGCGGCGACCATGACGTCCGGGCTGATCGGCACGCCCGCCTATCTGGCGCCCGAGCAGATCTCCGGGGTGCCCGCCTCACCCGCTTCCGACGTGTTCGCGTGGGCGGCGTCGATGGTGTACGCGGCGTCGGGGACGAGCCCGTTCGGCGCCGGCACCGTACCGGCTGTGCTGCACCGGGTGCTGCACGCCGAGCCGGACCTGTCGCCGCTGCCGGCGCGGTTGCGGGAGGTGCTCGGGTCGTGCCTGGCCAAGGATCCGGCACGGCGGCCTTCGGCACGGGACCTGATGGTGTCCCTGGTCGGCCCCGGCACCCCTGGGGCCGTCGCTCCCGGGACCTTTGCTTCAGGGACCTTCACTCCCGGGACCCTCGCCCCCGAGACTTTCGTCCCTGGGACGCCCTCCCCCTCTGCCGCCCCTGCCTCTGCCCCCGCCCCCGCCCCCGCCGGCGTCCAAGGCCATCCGTCCGCCGCGTTCCGAGGACAGGCGACGGGGCCACGAGCGGGAGGACCGACCAATCCACGGTCCCCGGCCGAGACCACGGCGGGCACCTCACGCCGGCCACCCGGGCGCAACGTGCTGATCGGGGTGGTGGTGGCGGTGCTCGCCCTGGGCCTGGCCGGCGGCACCGTCCTCATGCTGAACCTGAACCGCCCGTCCGACACGAGAGCGGAGATCACGCCGCCGGCCACCCCCACCCAGAGCTCCCCCTCCCCCACGGAATCGGGGACGACTCCGGAGCCCAGCCCCA
Source organism: Nonomuraea maheshkhaliensis (assembly GCF_039529435.1). Taxonomy (NCBI): domain Bacteria; kingdom Bacillati; phylum Actinomycetota; class Actinomycetes; order Streptosporangiales; family Streptosporangiaceae; genus Nonomuraea; species Nonomuraea maheshkhaliensis. The sequence goes on along the minus strand of NZ_BAAAMU010000057.1, from coordinate 40,693 downwards.
CCGAGACGGCCGGCGAGACGCCGGACGCGACCACCAGTCCGACGCCGACGGACACCGACGAGAGCGAACAACCCACGACCGACCCCGGCCTGAAGATCCCCGCCGCCTTCGAGGGCGACTGGAGCGGGCACACCACCAGCACCAACCCGATGAGCCCCGGCGGCGCCGACAACGAGGTCGACCTGCGGGAAGGCGAGTCCACCGCGGACTGGGCCGAGAAGGGCCAGAGCGCCGACTGCAAGGGCACCATCACGCTGACCAAGGTCGAGCAGACCCGGCTCACGTTCGCCCTGGGCGAGCACGAGGGCGGCTGCGTTCCCGGGACGATCACCCTGGACCTGGAAGGGGACGCCCTCACCTATACCTGGCGCGACGTACCGGGCCTCGGATTGGTGACCCAGACGGGTAAGCTCCAGAAGAACTGAGCGGTTTCGCAGTCAAAACCTTTCGACATCCGGCGCAGAGACGGAGATCATTAACGGTATGTCTGTGATCAGGGAGGTGCCGTTCGCCAGCCCGGACTCCTCCGAGCTTCCGATGAACATCTGGATCGACGACGCCGACTCCGCCATCGACGTCATCGACGCGCTGGCGCTGTCACCGTTCGCCACCGGCACACAGCCGTGGTCGCGGCTGGCCAACCTGGAGCGGGTGCGGCCCGACGCCACGCTGACCCCCGCGGGCGGTCGCGTGCTGCGCACCGCGCGGGTCGAGGACGGCTCCGAGTCCCGGCTGATCTGCGGCGACGGCTGGACCCTGCGCGTCGTACGCCACCGCAACCGCACCGCCACCGTCAGCGTCACGGCGGTCGACGAAGACCTGGCCAAGACCGTGCTCGCGGAGAGCATCGACGGCGCGGAGGAGGCCGCCCCCGACGTCGACCACATCGAGATGGGCTTCTGGTGGCGCGGCATGCACGGCGGCACCCGGTCGGAGAAGCCGATCACGGCCCAGCCGTGGGACGAGATCAGCACCAACTACACGGCCAAAGTCCGCCCGGCCCTCGACCGGCTGATGTCGATCACCCCGGCCGACGTCAACGGCCGCCTCATCCTGCTCCACGGGGAGCCCGGCACCGGCAAGACCACCCTGCTGCGCTCGCTGGCCAAGCAGTGGCGCGACTGGTGCCAGGTCGACTGCGTGCTCGACCCGGAGCGGCTGTTCAACGAGCCCGGCTACCTCATGGAGGTCGCCGTCGGCTACGACACCGACGAGGACGCGCAGCGCTGGCGGCTGCTCGTGCTCGAAGACTGCGACGAGCTGATCAGCTCGGGCGCCAAGGCGCAGGCGGGGCAGGGGCTCTCGCGCCTGCTCAACCTGACCGACGGCCTGCTCGGCCAGGGCCGCGACGTCCTCGTGGCGATCACCACGAACGAGGACCTGGCCCGCCTCCACCCCGCCGTCGTCCGCCCGGGCCGCTGCCTGGCGCAGATCGAGGTGGGGCCGCTGAGCAAGGAGGAGGCGGTCACGTGGCTGGGCTCGAAGGAGGGCGTGGGCCCGTCGGGGGCGACCCTTGCGCAGCTGTACGCGCTGCGCGCGGGCCGCGACATCGTCCCGACACCCGGCGACGAATCCACCGGCCTCTACCTCTGACCCGCTGCTCCACCTGAGCTGAACGTCCCGCGCTCCCACCAGAGCGCGGGACTCTTCGTGTTCCCGGCCCCCGCCCGGCACAGCCCGCTCCCCCGGCGGATCCCGGGCACCCGCCCGCGCTCCGACGGTCGGCGGCGGCCGCCCCTCCACGGAACAGTGGGGCGGTCCGGCCGATATCCCCGCCCTCCCGAGGCGATCCCCTGCCACGGATGCGCATCGGATTTTGGGAGTCAGGTGAGGTAGGTGTGCAGGCGGCGGGCCTCGCGGACGAAGTTGTTCGACGCCCGGCGCCGCGCGATCTCCGCCACGCAGCCCACCGCTCCTCGCGCCCCCGCCCATCGCGCCGCCCGCAAGGCGAACGTGAGCGCCTGCGTGTGCCGGGTGTGCGGTCGTTCCCCCGCCCCGGGCAGGTATACGGACAGGAACCCTGTCATGATCCGCCACACCTCCCGATGAGCCCCGAGCCCGGCCGCGCCCTCCAGCGTCTCGAACACCGGCCCCGGCCTCAGCCCCGCCCTGCGGACCAGCAGCGCCAACTGCCGCCCCACCTCCTCGCCGTCGAGCTCGCCCCGGGCCGCCAGCTCCACCACCGGCCGCGCCCGCTCCCGGGGATCGGCGGACCAGCTCCGATCGGCCATGAAGTACGCCTGCACCAGCGCCACCGCCTCCCCCGGGGCCCCGCCGGCCGACGCCAGCGCCTGGGCCAGTCGCGGCTCGACACCGTCCGGACGCCACCGTTCGAGCAGGTATGGCACGAGATGCGCGGCCACGGCCTCCCGATGGGACGGCATCAGATACGGCCACCAGTGCGTGCAACCGCCATGCCCCCGGCTCCCGCGACCGATGGCGCCGGTCAGCAACTCGTCGGCCATCGCCACCCCGGTCGGCTCCGCCCCATGGAGCCGTGGCACGAGCGCACGCACGCCCGCTTGGACCGGTTCATGGTCGTCGCGATACGCGACCGCCGTCCCGGATCCCGGCCTCTCCACGGGCAGGCCCACGCCACGATCACCGCCGTCGGTGACCACCGCGCCCGACCCCTCCACGAGCAGGCGCACCCAGGTGATCTCGGCGCGGAGCTCCGGCTGTTCACCGTGCAGCCGGAAAGCCAACGCCTGGCCCGCCGCCGACCTCAGCCGCCCGGCCCGCGCGATCACGTCCGGCGGTGCGACCGAAAGCGGAACCCGCAATAGCGCCTGCGCCAGGTCGGCGGGCATGGGCTCGACCCCGTCGCGCTCGTAACCGGCCACCCGCTCGACCAGCCGCCCGGCGTCCACGTGCCCGGTGCCCTCGGTGGGCTCGGCCAGCAGGTACGGAGGCAGCGTCCCCGCCACGATCCCGTCGTACACCTCGGCGAGGCGCCGCAGCAGGAGGAGGTGCGGCCCCGCCACCTCACCGATTTCCGGCAGTCGGGAGCGTTCCCACTCATGCCCTCCCTTCCGCACCCCTCGCTCCAAACCCCCGGCCCTGGCTCCGGCGCCAGCGCTAGCTCCGGCTCCGGCCGGCCCATCACCCGACTTCCCGGCCGGCACACCACCAGATGACCCGTCCACGATCGCGCGGGCGATCTCCTCGGCCCGCTGCGCGACCTCCGTCCACGGCCCCGGCGGCGGGCCGGCCGCGTGCGGGACCTCCGACAGGCGAGCCACCAGCCCGTCCCGATCCCGCCCGTACAACCGCACCACCCCGGCCAGCCACGCCTCCGCGGCCTCCCATCTCGCCACCACCGGACGAGCATCCAGGCCCAAGGCCGACATCACGGGCGGCGGAAGATCGGGAACCCGCACCGGCTCGGGCAGCCGTACCGCAACGAACCCGCCGTCGTCCCGCCCGCCTGAACCCGCCTCCTCGCCGAACAGCTCCGCCAGCGTCTCCCCGAGCTCCTGCGGCAGCACGGCGACCGCGTCCCTCAGCGCCCGCGCCCCCTCACCCGTGAACCGTCTGGCGTGCTTGACCGCCACCCGCACCGCACGGCCCTGCACGTCACCGGACTCGCACCCGAACGCCTTCCCCAGCGCCGGCGCCAGCGAGCCGAGGTCGGCGTCCGGGTCGGCGGCGGCGAACTCGTCGAGCCACGTCAGCCCCGCCGTCAACAGCTTGCGCTCGCCCCTGGCCAGCAGGGCCCGCAGCGCCTCCGTCACCTCCCCCGGGCCCGCCTCCCCGAGCCGCCGCACCTGCTTGAGCGCCGTCTCCGCCACGGCCCCCGGCGCGGCGGGCAGCAGTCTCAGGTAGTCGCGGTGACGCTCGCTCACCTCGTCGCGCGTCGGCGCGAGCGAATCGTGCAGCCGTACGAAGAAGCGCAGGTCAGCCGCATGCCCGCCGCGCAGGAACCGCCGCAGGCACCCGTCGAGCAGCACGTCACGGCCGATCCTGCCTTCGCGTGCCAGCGCCGTGAGCGCGGTCAGCCAGCCGCGCCCCGCGTCCGCGGCCCGCCCAGAACCGCGTTCGTGGCGCAGGACCGCTCCGACGCCCTCCGCCTCGAACAGCCGTGGCAGGAGGTGGTCGAGCAGCGGGTCCGTACGCAGGCTCGCCGCGCTGGGCGGATGAGCGGCCCAGGCCACCGCGAGCGGATCGTGCTCGGGCGGGGAGACGCCGCTGCGCCGCAGCATGGCCAGCACCAGCCCCGAGACAGGACTCGTGGTGACGGCACTCCTGCGCGAGACCGGGCGGAGCTTGAGCGCGGCGCGGACGGCGAAGTCGGCCTGCCATGCCAGGGGGCGGGCCGACAGCACGTGTTCGAGCACGGCGGAGGTGGTGTCGCCGCCGTACTCGTCCCAGCGGTCCTGGAGGTCGCGCCGGTTGAGCCAGGCGACGACGCCCGCCACGCCGCCGATCGCGGCCGCTCCGGCGACCAGCATCGGGGCCGCCCAGCTCTCGTCCAGAGCCGGGGTCCAGGGCGGGTTCCAGGGGGTGTCGCGCTGCCAGCGTTCGTGCGCGGACACGGTACGGCCGGCGCGGGCGGCGGCGCGTACGTGCTCCCGCCAGGCGGCTTCCGTGACCTGCTGCCGCCTGATCTCGCGAGCCCGACGCCTGGCCTCGGCGCGTTTCCTGGCCACGGCGAGGTGACCGGGCAGCGCCGCGGCCACCTCACGGCGGGTCTGGTCGTCGAGCCGCAGCACCCGCCCGGCCACCCGCTCCGACTCGCCGGTGTCGATGGCCGCCACCACCGCGTCCCAGCCCCAGCTCACCCCCGCAGTCCTAGAACCGGTCCCCTCCGAGCCCATGTGCCGCGAACCCGCCCCCGCCGAACCTCCATCCCGCGAACCCGTCCCGGCCGAGCCCACATACCGCGACCCCGTTCCAGCCGAGCCCTCTTGACGCGAAGCCATCCCCGCCGAGTTCCCACCCCTCCCAACCATCCCCGCCGAACTCCCCCTGATCGAACTCGCCGTCGCCCCTGTGGACGGCGAAGCCGCACCCGTTCCTCTGGACGCGGGCTCACCCGTGCCCCGAACCACCGTCTCCCGGACACCCGCCTCCCGATCGGATGCCCACCGGCCCATCCCCGCCGTGCTCGTCCTCCGGGTGACCGGCTGCTCGGCGGTCATGGAGTCGCCTCCACCGCCGACGGCCGGCAGGCGGCCGGGGGAAGCGGTCCACCGGACGGCTCGGGGTGGGGCCGGCGGCCGGATAACGCCGCGTCGACGAAGGTCCAGGGTCCGGGTAACGCGGCGTGAAAGGCGGTGCGGCCCGCGCCAAGGACGGCGGGGCCCGCGTACGGGTACGTCTGCGCTGCGGATCTCATGACCCGCACCATAGAGATGATCACTGACACAATCCGCCCCCGCACGACGGGCCGGTACGTAAAACTTCCGATGTGCGACATGGAGCGCAAAAGCACAATGTGCCTGGTGCTCACCGTCGACCTGGCCCGCGTCGCCTTCACCCGGTTCGCCCTGCCGGAGACCTCTGCGGCCGTGTGGGTCGGCGAGGAGCGCGCGATCGGCTTCGCGGCCACCCAGATCGTTCCGTCGTGGACCGCGCGCACTTCGCCCGGCGCTTGGATCGAGGTCGAGCTGCGGGCCAGGACCGCGTCCGGCGGGCTCACCAAGTGGTACGTGATGGGCCGCTGGTCCGAGCACGGTGAGCCGCGTACCTCGGTGCCCGGCCAGGGTGACGAGGACGGGGACGTGGCCGTGGACACGTTCGTGGCCAGGCGGCCGGTGGTGGCGTACCAGCTACGGGTGACCACGCACGGCACGGACGCCCACCTGACCGGGCTGGCCGCGATGGCCTCCGCGCCCCCACGGCACCCGCCCGCTCCCGCCCCGGCCGCGCAAAGCACGAGCCTCCCCGGTCCTGGGTCAACGGCCGGCGGGCCGGTGGAGTTGGTGGTGCCGCGGCGTTCGCAGCACACGCACGCCGGCCACCACCCCCACCTCGACGGCGGCGGCGCCAACTGGTGTGCCCCCGCCTCGACGGCCATGGTGCTGGAGTTCTGGGGACGCGGCCCCGGCCCCGGCGAGCTGGCCTGGGTGGGCGACGGCGACCCGGCGCCGGGTGTGGATCACGCGGCGGCGGGCACGTACGACGTGAGCTACCAGGGCACCGGCAACTGGGCGTTCAACGTGGCCTACGCGGGCCGGTACGGTCTGTCCGGATTCGTCACGCGGCTGCGGTCGGCGGCGGAGCTGGAGCAGTTCGTCAGGGCCGGGATCCCGGTGATCACCTCGCAGTCGTTCAAGGCCCACGAGCTGCCCGGCTCCTGCTACACCACCAGCGGCCACATCATGGTCGTCACCGGTTTCACCGCCGGCGGCGACGTGATCGTGAACGACCCGGCCGCGCCCCGCGACTCCGAGGTGCGCCGGGTCTATCCGCGGGCGGCGTTCGAGCACGTGTGGCTCAGGAGCTCGGGCAGCGGCGGCATCGTGTACGTCGTCCATCCGCCCGAGTTCCCCCTTCCTCCCTGTACCAACGGCAATTGGTGAGTTGATGAGCATTCGACCGATCGATGTGGCCCGTACCGACGGAGGCCCCCAGTGGGTGGAGGCGGTGGACACGTCCTCCGGCGTCGAGGTCTGGTGGGACGAGCCGCGCCCGCACGAGGGCGGCCGGCGCTGCGTGGTGCGCCGCCTGCCGGACGGCTCCCGCGTGGACGCGCTGCCCGGGGGCTGGAACGCGCGCAACCGCCTCATCGAGTACGGCGGCCGCTCCTGGCGCCCCCTGCCCGGCGGCGGCCTGGTGTTCACGAACTGGGCCGACCAGCGCCTCTACCGCCTGGACGGTGACACCCCCGTGCCACTCACCGAGGCGGGCCCGTCCCGGTACGGCGACCTGTACCTCCCGCCCGGCCGGGGCGAGGTGTGGGCGGTCAGGGAGATCGGCGACGTGCGCGACCTGGTGGCGGTACCCCTCAACGGGGGCGAGACCAGGGTCATCACCAAAGCCCAACATTTCCTGATGAATCCGCGTATTTCGCCCGACGGCCGTCATGTCTCCTGGATCGGCTGGAACCACCCCAACATGCCCTGGGACGGCACCGAACTGTGCGTGGCCGAGCTGAACGAGGACGGCACCGCCGGCCCGTACCAGGTGCTGGCGGGCGGCCGGGAAGAGTCGGTGACCCAGGCCGAGTGGCGCGACGCCGAGGCACTGTACGCGGTCACCGACCCCACCGGCTGGTGGAACGTCCACCTCGTCCCCCTGGACGGCTCCCCCGCCCGCAACCTCACCCCGATGGAGCTGGAGTTCGGCGCCGCCGCCTGGAAGCCGGGCCTGGCCTGCTTCGCCGTCGCGGACGACGGCCGCCTCGTCGTCGTGCACGGCACCGCCGACCGCCGTCTCCTGGGCGTGCTCGACCCCGTCAGCGGCGAGCTGCGCGAGCTGGGCGGGGCGGCCACGCACTGGGCCTCGACGGTGTCCGTGGCGGGCGGCCGGGCGGTGGCGGTGGGGGCGACGCCGTACACGCCGCTGGAAGTGACGCTCGTCGGCCTGGACGACGGCGCGCACGAGGTGGTGTCGGCGCCCAAGCCGCTCCCCGACCGCGCCCTGCTGCCCACCCCGGAGGCCGTGACCGTCGAGGGCGTGCACGCCCACCTGTATCCCCCTGCCGGGGAGCCGGGGCCGAGCCCGTACGTGATCTTCGTGCACGGCGGCCCGACGGGGAACATGCCGATCATGCTCGACCTGGAGATCGCCTACTTCACCAGCAGGGGCATCGGCGTGGCCGTGGTCAACTACGGCGGCTCGACCGGTTACGGCCGCGCCTACCGGGAGCGGCTGCGCCACCAGTGGGGCGTGGTGGACGTGCACGACTGCGCCAAGGTGGCGCGCGGCCTGGTCGAGATGGGCCGGGCCGACGCCGCCAAGCTCGCCATCAGGGGCGGCAGCGCGGGCGGCTGGACCACCGTCGCGGCGCTCGTCCACAGTGACGTGTTCGCCGGCGGCGTCGCGCACTACGCGATCACCGACCCGGAGAGCTGGGCGGCCGAGACGCACGACTTCGAGTCCCGCTACCTCGACGGCCTGGTGGGCCCGCTGCCGGAGACCCGCGACCGCTACACCGAGCGCTCCCCCTTGCTGAACGCCTTCAAGGCGTCAGGCCCGTGCCTCATGCTGCACGGCCTGGAGGACGCGATCGTGGACGTCGGCCAGGCCGAGCGGTTCACCGCCGAGCTCGACCGGCACGGCAAGGAGTGGGCCCTGCTGACCTTCCCCGGCGAGCAGCACGGCTGGCGCAGGGAGGAGACCATCGTCGCGGTGCTGGAGGCCGAGCTGGCCTTCTACGGGCTGATCTTCGCCATGGAGACGCCCGGGGTGCCGCCGTTGACACTGAAGGGAAGAGTGTGAAGAGCGTCGCCGAGATCTGCTCGGATCTGATCAGGTTCGACACCACCAACCCCGGTGCGGGCGAGCGCCCGGCCGCCGAGTACGTGGCCACGCTGCTGGCCGACGCCGGTCTCGACCCGGTGGTGTTCGAGTCGGCGCCGAAGCGGACCACGGTCGTGGCCAGGATCACCGGCGGCTCCCCCGACGCGCTGCTCGTGCACGGCCACCTCGACGTGGTGCCCGCCGACCCGTTCGAGTGGCGGATGCACCCGTTCTCGGGCGAGATCACGGACGGCTGCGTGTACGGCCGGGGCGCGGTCGACATGAAGGGCTCGTGCGCGATGACCCTGGCCACGGTCCTGGACCTGGCGGCGCGGGGGGTGCGGCCCCGGCGGGACCTGGTGCTGGCGTTCCTGGCCGACGAGGAGGGGACCGGCGACTACGGCTCCAGGCACGCGGTCACCGAGCACCGCGAGCTGTTCGACGGCGTTACCGAGGCGATCAGCGAGTCCGGCGGGTTCAGCGTGGCATCCGGCGAGCACCGGGTGTACCCGATCGCGGTGGGCGAACGCGGCACCGCCTGGATGCGGCTGACCGCGCACGGCGTGGCCGGCCACGGCTCAAGGCCGCCCGTGGACAACCCGGTCGCGACGCTGGTGCACGCCCTGTCGCGGGTGGCCGCCCACCAGTGGCCGGTACGCCTGACGCCGTCGGTCGCGGCGCTGGTCGAGAGCCTGTCGGAGATCACCGGGCAGCCGATCGACCTCGACCGCCTGGACGCCGAGGCGGCCCGGCTGGGGCAGCTCGGCAACCTGTTCAAGAGCCAGATCCGTAACTCGGCCAACCCGACGATGCTGGACGCCGGATACAAGGTGAACGTGGTGCCCTCGACGGCCGGGGCCCACGTGGACGGGCGCTATCTGCCGGGGCTGCAGCAGGAGTTCCTGGAGACGATCGACTCCCTGCTCGGCCCGAAGGTGACCAGGGAGTTCGTCAATCTGGAGGACGCGCCGGACGCGCCGTACCCGTCGGCGTTCTTCGACGAGCTGGCGGGCGCGCTCGTGGCCGAGGACCCGCTGGCCCGGCCGGTGCCGTACGTGATGGCGGGCGGCACGGACGCCAAGTCGTTCGCCAGGATCGGCGTCAAGGGGTACGGCTTCGCGCCGCTCATGCTCCGGCCCGATCTCGACTATTTCGGCATGTTCCACGGCAAGGACGAGCGGGTGCCGGTGGAGGGCCTGGAGTTCGGCACCCGGGTGCTCACCCGCCTGCTCACCTGATCCTTCTAAAAAACCGAAAAAGACGCATAAGTCACACCATTCACCCCCATCCTGAGTCGGGCATGCACCGCATGCCCGACTCAGCGGACGTTTGCTCCACTCCACGCGCGTACCGGCTCCATCCCGGCAGCGCCAAACAATGGAACAAAGCATTCCGTTCTGATAGAGTGAAGACACACGAACGGAAGGGGCTCGCCATGAGCAGCAAGATCGTCACCGGCTGGACCGCTCTCGACGCCGCGCACGACGCGCTGCGCGAGGCCGTGAGCGGCGTGGGACCGGACGACTGGACCCGCGCGACGCCCTGCGCGGACTGGAACCTCGCCCAGGTCTTCCAGCACGCCGTCGGCGACCAGATCGGCTTCGCCTCCGCCCTGACCGGCGAGCCCGGCCCGGCCTTCAACCCGTTCGAGCCCTCGGGCGAGCTCGACGGCGACCCGGCGGCCGTCCTGGAGGACGCCCTGGGCCGCTCGGCACGGGCGTGGGCCGGAGTGGACCGCGAGGCGGCTGAGGTGCCGACGCCGGTGCCGCCGCACAAGATGTCGCCCTGGTCCGGCTCGGCGGCCAGCGCCCTCGACGCCGGCGTGCACGCCTGGGACATCGCCATGGCGACCGGCCGCCCCTCGCCGCTCACGCCGGAGCTGGCCCGGCCGCTGATGACGGTGGCCAAGGAGATCGTCGAGCCGCTGCGCGCGTGGGGCGCCTACGCGGCGGCGCTCACGCCGCAGGAGGGCGACGACGACGTGGCCGCGCTCCTGCGCTACCTCGGCCGCGACCCCCACTGGACCGCCTCCTAGGCACCCTGCGAACGGCCTCGGCGCCCCGTCACCTCCTCGGGTGACGGGGCGTTATGCCGCCCGGCGAAGCCGGCGTCGCCCGGCTGACCCACGCGCTCGTCCCGGGACGGGATCTCACCTCGCGCGGTACGTTCCCGCTCCATGTGACGGCGAGCGCCGCCGCGATCGACGACAGCGGCCGCGTGCTGATGATCCACCATCGTGCGCTGGACCGCCGGCTCCTGCCGGGTGGCCACGTGGAACCCGACGACCACGGCCCGCACGGCGCCGCGCTGCGCGAACTGGAGGAGGAGACCGGTATTGCGTGGCAGCACGCTGTCTCCCCGCCGGCGCACGACGTCATCCCCCGTGGACATCGACGTCCACGAGATCCCCGCCAACCCGGCCAAGCCGGAACCAGCCCACTGGCACGCGGACTTCCGGTTCGCGTTCTGGGTGAAGGACACGCCCATCACCTTGCAGGCCGAAGAGGTCAGCGCGTTCGGCTGGCGAAGCCCGGCCGATCTGCCCACCGTCCGCCATCGCGGACAGCGTCGCCGCGATCTGAGCGGCGCGACGCGCTGCGGGCCTTCCCCCGTGATGGCCCGCAGCCGGCGGCGCTCCGGTCAGGAGAACTTCGTCTTCGGGCGTTCCTGGAGCTCGTCGTCGACGTAGATGTCGAGCTTCTCGTTGTAGAACGCGACCAGCCCCGCCACCTTCTCGCTCTCCGGCAGCGGCGTGCGGTAGGACCAGGCGAGGTCCTTCTGGCCGTTGACCGTCCAGTATTCGGCGCTGCCCTTGTACGGGCAGTGGGTGACGGTGTCGGTGTGCTCCAGCAGGTCGAGCCGTACGTCCGTCTTCGGCAGGTAGTAGCGGGCGGGCAGGCCCGTCTCGAAGAGGATGCGCGGGCTGTGGGAGTCGGCGACGGTGACGCCGTCCACCTCGACCCGCACGTGGCGCGAGCTGCTCAGAATGTCGATCCTCGTGTACGGGTCGCGCGGGTGGAAGAACACCTCCTCGTCCTCCTCGAACCAGGCGTCCATGGCGTCCCAGTCGAAGCGGACATGACCGCGGATCTGCTCCAGCGGCGACTCGGGATAGGCCAGCGCCGCGTCCGCGGCCTCCGCGGAGCCGGACGTGACCGTGTAGACCACCGCGTCGCCCCTGCTCGGCGAGTGCTGGGTGGCCCCCGTGGGCTTCAGCGCGGACTCGTCCACGTCCGCGAGCGGGAAGTAGTAGGCGGGGTAGTACGGCACCTCCCACACGAGAAGGGCGGAGGTGGTGTCGGCCACCACCCGGCCGCCGAGGTAGGTACGCACACGCTTGGCGGTGGGCTCCACGCGCACCCGGCCGCGGTTCGTGACATCCATGTTCGCGGCAACCCCGCTGGCGGCCTCGCTATTCCACGGCCGCGACGAGAGTGATCAGCTCAGGCCGAACGCGCTCAGAGTGGCCCACGTGGTGAGTGTTCCCACGGCGGTGCCGGCGGCGACCTGGGGCCAGGTGTGGTGCGTGAGCCGTACCCTGGCCCAGCACACCAGCGCCACGACGGCGGCCCCCGCGAGCACGGCCGGCCACACGGGCAGGACGTGCGCGAACACCACCACCGTGCCGGCGGACACGGCGGCGTGGAAGGAGATCTTCCACCGCAGGGTGATGGGAACGGTCACCGCCAGCGCCACCAGCATCGCGGTCACGGTCGCCACCAGCAGGGTGGGCGCGCCCATCAGGACGAGCAGGGCCAGCGCCACCAGCACGGCCGCCACGGCCGCGAGCAGCGGTCCGGTACGGCGGGCGCGGTCGACGATGTGGTGGGAGTCGAGGCGCCCCGAGCGCACGCCCAGCGCGATCACCGCCGCCGGGACACCACCGCAGAACGCCGACGCCACCAGGCCCCAGGCGGCGCCCGTCCACCCCTGGGCGAGCAGTCCGACCAGCGGCGGCATGACGATCACCAGCACCTGGGGCGCCAGCAGGTTCGTCACCCGTTTGGCTACGAGGTCGGCTGTCATGTCACGACAGATTACGCGATCATGACCAATCGGCTGCCCAACGACCCGCCCCACGGCTTCTCGCCTCGTGCTACGTCATCCGTCACACGCCACGCCCCGGAGTGCCTGTGCGATGGGCGCCCTGCGTCCCGTGCCGTGCGCGAAGGCCGTGCGCGAAGGCCGTGCATGGGGGGAACCGTGCGAAGGCGGTGCGTGGCGGGGCCGTGGGTGGTGGGGTCGCGTGGGACCGTGGTGGGCTCGTCGGTGTCGCGTTCGTGGCGGCGGTGAGGGGCTTGGGTCAGCCCTTGCCGGCCGCGTTGACGATGCGGGTGGTCGAGCGGTCGGGGATGGCCTCCAGCTCCCAGCACTCCGCCCCCAGGATCGCGGCCGCCGCCGCGCGGGCGCCTGCGTGCGGGTCGCCCGCCGTGTGGGCGAGCGCGGCCGGGCGCATCGGGACGAGCAGGTCGATGTAGTCGTCGGGCCCGTGTGCCTCCGGCGGCCCCTTGACCACGAAGACCCCCGCCACGAACCGGAGCGCGGCGAGGACCTCGGCCCGCTCCGCCGACGGGTTGAACGGGCGGGTCGGCCCCTTCCAGGCACGCACCCTCGGATCGTCCTCGACGCCCACGACCAGCGGCAGCCCGCGCGCCGCCACCGCGCCGAGGTAGCGCACATGGCCCACGTGCAGGATGTCGAAGACGCCGGTCACGACCACCGCTCCCGGCAGCTCGTACGGCTGCACCCAGACGGCCTCCAGGCTGCTCACGCGACCTCCTGTTCCCCCACGGGCCTAGACGACTCGTCGATCGCAGCGTACTCGGTCGGCGTCCCCACCCGCGAAAGCGACCTCCCCGGACGGGCGGAAGAGCGTCCGCACCCGTCCCGGCTACGGAAACGGACCTTGGAAAGCCCATTCCTACCTTTTCGCAATAATCTCCACCCCACCCCTGGCGCGTCTCATAACGTCGCCGGTTTTGGGGGAGGTCACCGTGGCAGCGCCGATTCCGCACCACGCAGATGGGGACGACCGGCCAGACCCGGGTGACCACGTGGTCCGGCTGCGCGGGGTGCCCTCCCAGGTGTCCAGGGCCAGGGAGCTCGTCACGGCGGTGCTGGGCCGCGATCATCCGCTCTACGACGACGTGGTGCTGCTCACCAGCGAGCTGGCCACGAACGCGATCCTGCACACCAGATCAGGCGCGGGAGGCTCGTTCACGGTGACGGTCGAGAGTTCGGAGATGGGGGTACGGGTGTTCGTCTCGGACGCCGGCTCCGACGGGCCTCCGTGCGTGTGCCGTACGAGCACGCAGTCCACCAGCGGCCGCGGCCTGCCGCTGATCGAGGCGCTCAGCCACCGCTGGGGCTTCACCCGCGAGGCCGGCTCCACGACCGTCTGGTTCGAACTGCTGCGCGCCCACATGCCGGCCGGCGTGGCCGTCTGACCGTCGAAGCCGGGCGTCAGGCGCGGCCGTTCAGGGTGTCGAGGAAGCGCTGTTCGAAGGCGGCGGTGCCGGCGGCGGTGCCGTACCGGAGCGGGCGGCCGGAAGGTGACAGTACGGTGCGCCCGGCCGAGGGGCCGTCCGTCACCACGTCGATGCGCCCGGCGGTGAACGTGACGTGCCCGGGATGGACGGCGCTCATCGCGGCCAGCGGGTCCCACCAGTAGAGCAGGCCGGCGTCGATCAGGGGCCACACCTCGGGATGGGTGACGATCTCCAGTACGGTCTCCGCGGCCGCGGCGCCGTGGTCGGCGGCGAGCCGGTCCAGGAAGGCGGCGGTGATCGGCACCTGGTTGGCGGCGTCGAGCGACACCATGCGCACGCTTCCACGGCTCCCGGTGAGCGCGGCCCGCGCGGAGGCCGGGTCGAGCCAGTAGTTGAACTCCTGGCTCCCGTCGAACTCGGGCGGCGTGCCGCAGCACAGGTTCCCGCCGACCGCGACGGCCCCGCCCATCGTGGTCAGCCGGGCGGCACTGTACGGGAGCGCGGCGGCCACGTTCGTGAGCGGGCCGGTGGCGATGATCTGGGTCGTGGGCTCGGCCCGTACCAGCCGCCTGATCAGCTCGGGGGCACGGGTCCGGGACGGTGTCTCGTCGCCTGCGCAGCCGGGGGTGGCCGCGGTGAGCACCCGGTCGAACAGCTGCCTGAGGTCGGCGGGGAAGGAGTTGGGCCCGGTGGCCGGGGAGTCCGCGACGGCCACGCCGCGCAGGCCGAGCCGCTCGGCCAGGCACCGCGCGTGCCGGATCGCCCGGCCCGGTAAGCCGGCGCCGGCCTCGGTGACGGTGATGGCGCGCAGGTCGATGCGCCCGGCCCTGTGCTCCTGGGACAGATAGGCCAGCGTGGCGGCGTCGTCGAAGTCCATGTCGGTGTCGAAGATGATCGCGGGAGGAACCGCCGGCCGAGCGGACGCCGCCCGCGTGGGCGCTGCCAGTGCGGTCGGTGCTGCCAGTGCTGTCAGAACGAGGGCGAGGGCCGGCAGGATTCTCTTCATGGGTTCCCGGATTCACGAGGACGGGTGGGCGACCGGAATTCACCCTGACACAGCCTTCGGGCGCCGGGGTTTCAGACGGGCTTCATGACCGCTTCACCACCGGTTCGCGGGGTTCCTGGCCCGATGGGCGCGTCGTAGCGTTGCCTCCCGTCAGGCGGTCCTACGGTGGGAGACGACAATGGGCAAGTTCAGCGGAGCGGCGCTCGCGGCGATCGTCTGCGGGGTGGCGACGGCGGCGTCCTGCGCGTGGCCGGCGCAGGCCGCGACCAGCAGCACGGCGACGAGCGCTGCGACGAGCACGGTGACGAGCACGGTGTCCGCCGCCGCGTGCTACGCGAGCAGCGGGAACCTCTACTGCGGCAACGCGGCCAACGCGCCGATCTACGCCACACCCGGCTACACCAAGCCCAACGGCAACCCGGAGACCGTGGTCGACCGCCTGGAAACGACGTTCAGCTACTTCAAGTGCTACGTCTCCGGCCAGCCGCACGGCGGCGGCAACAGCATCTGGTACCACACCTACGGCGACCAGACCGGCCGCTGGGGCTACGTGGCCGCCGTCAACGTGTGGACGTCGACCGACCCGTACCCGGGCGTCGCCCACTGCTGACCGGCCGCGCGGTTGCTCACTCGCAGGACCGCAGTCTGCGGCGCAGGTGGGCCCGCTCCGGCTCGGTGCCGGCCGTGGCGAGCGCCTCCCGGTAGGCCGCGGCGGCCTCGCGGCGGCGGCCCAGCCGCCGCAGCAGGTCGGCCCGGGCCAGCGCGTACGGGTGGTAGCCGCGCAGCCGCTGCTCCCCGGCCAGCTCGTCGAGCAGCGCGAGCCCCGCTTCGGGCCCGTCGCGCATGGCCACCGCCACCGCCCGGTTGAGCGCCACCACCGGGGACGGCGCGAGCGCGAGCAGCACGTCGTACAGCGCCACGATCTGCGGCCAGTCGGTGGCCGGCCAGCCGGGGGCCTCGTCGTGCAGTGCGGCGATGGCGGCCTGCACGCCGTACGGCCCTGGCGAGCCGCCGGTGAGTGCGGTGACCACCAGCGCCTGCCCCTCCTCGATCATCGGACGGTCCCACAGCGCGCGGTCCTGGTCGCCGAGCAGGACCAGCTCGCCGCCGGGGCCGATCCTGGCGGCGCGGCGGGCGTGGGTCAGCAGCATCAGCCCGAGCAGCCCGGCCACCTCACGCTCGCCGGGCAGCAGCCGGCGCAGGATCCTGGCCAGCCTGATGGCCTCCTCGGCCACGTCGACCCGGAGCAGGCCGGGGCCCGAGCTGGCCGCGTACCCCTCGGTGTAGATCGAGTAGATCACCTGGAGCACGCCCGGCAGCCGGTCGGGCAGCTCGTCCGCGCCCGGCACGCGGAACGGGATGCGCGCCTCGCGGATCTTCTTCTTGGCCCTGACGATCCGCTTGGCCATGGTGGCGGGCGGGAGCAGGAGGGCGCGCGCGACCTCGGGGGTGGTGAGGCCGGCCAGGCAGCGCAGGGTCAGCGCGATGCGGTCCTCGGCGGGCAGTGCGGGGTGGGCGCAGGTGAAGAAGAGCTGCAGCCGCTCGTCGGGCAGCTCTCCTCCCGTGTCGGCGGCGGTGTCTGCGGGTGGGGCGGGGGCGGCGCGGTCGGCCTCAACCTGGAGGACGGCGAGGCGGGCGGCGTACGCGCGGTCGCGCCGCAGCCGGTCGACGGCCTTGCGCCGGGCGGTGGTCAGCAGCCACGCGCCGGGCTTCGACGGGACCCCGCCGGCCGGCCAGTGCACCAGCGCCGCCTCGATCGCCTCAGAGGCGACCTCCTCGGCCAGGTCCAGGTCGCCGAAGCGGCGGACCAGGGCGGCGAGCAGCCGCCCACGCTCCTCGCGAAAGACCGCCTCGACGGAGCTCCCCGCCGCCTCCACCGGGCCCATCGAGCCCTCGTCCTCGCCCACAGCCGCCATCACCTCACGCCCTCGGCCGGATCGGGTCAGTCGAAGTCGGCGATCGGGCGGACCACGACCGAGCCGCCCCCGCGCGCGCCCGGACAGCGGGCCGCCCAGTCGAGCGCCACGTCGAGGTCGGGCACGTCGATCACGAAGTAGCCGCCGAGCACCTCCCGCGTCTCGGCGAACGGCCCGTCGGTGATGGCCCGCTCCCCCGCCGCGTTCACCCGGACGACGGTGGCGGTGGTGAGGTCGGCCAGCGAGTGGCCCGAGACGAAGACGCCCGACTCCTTGACGGTCTTGTCGTAGGTCACCCACTCCTCGAACGACGCCGCGTCGCAGTTGGGCTCGTCCGTGGTGGGGCTGTTGATGAGCAGCATGTACTTCATATCCGGCTCTCCTGTGTCGTCGTTCCCCGCGGCGCCGTCCGCCGCTTCCCTATGACGACGAACGGCGTCCGGGCGGAAGGACAGGTCCAGGGAAGAAGTTTCACACGTCGAGCCGGCACAGGCCTTCGGCCAGCGCTTTGGTGGTCAGGCGGGTGCGGCTGTCGCAGCCCAGCTTGGCGAAGATGTGCTCCAGGTGGGTGGTGACCGTGCGCACGCTGAGCACGAGCGCGGCCGCGATCTGCGGGTTGGAGTCGCCGGCCGCCACCCGGGTGAGCACGTCGAGCTCGCGGCCGGTCAGCTCGTACGGCAGCACGCACGGCCGCTCGGCCGCCACCGCGCCCTGCAGCGTGCCCTGGTAGCCGACGCCCGCCCGCAGCAGCCGCACCTCGTGCCAGCGGCCGCCGGCGCCGAGCCAGAGCCCGTGCCTGCTGAGCTCGCGCGAGTCGATGAACTCGCGCGCGCAGGCGGCCATCGCCGGGTCGTCGCGCAGCGCGGCCGGGATCTCGCGCCCGGGCACCTCGCGCCGCGTGCCGAGCCGGTCGAAGGCCACCGCGCGGAAGTCGGGCGGCAGCCCGACCGGGTCGATCACGCACCGGTTGAGGTCGGTGAGGTGCGCCAGCATGGGGCTGACCGCGCTCACCAGGGCTCCGGTGCGCCGGGGGAAGGCGTCTCTGGTCGCCAGGTGCAGCAGCCCCGTGTAGCGGCCCTCGTCGAGGAAGAGCGGCGCGGTCAGCCCGGCCCGCCAGCCGTAGGGGGCCAGGTGGCGGCGGAAGTAGCGCTCGGTGCCGGGCTCGGGCATGCCGACCGGCGCGCGGGTGGTCATGGCCCTGCGGTACGCCTCAAGGCCGGCGTATTCCTCGGCCGCGTCGTGGTCGATGCGCGGATGGCCGTCGGAGACGACGCTGTGGTGGCGCCCGGTGGCGGGGTCGTAGGCGACGAACTCGTAGGCGTCGAGCGGGACCACGCGGCGCAGCGCCGCCATCGCCCCGTGGGCGCCGCCGCCGCCCGCGACCTGGTAGCCGACCTCGGCGAACGCCTGCACCTGGCGCGCGTCCACGGTGATCACGCCGTCGCCGCCCACGCCACGGTCCGCGCTACCACGATCCACGCCGGCGCGGCCCGTGCCGCTGTGGCCATCGCCGCTCCGGCCCATGCAGCTCTTTATATCATTTGCCGATTTCCGCCCGTGGCTTTGCCGAATCCCGGCCGGGGACGGCCCGCGGGGCCGGGTGCTATGGTCGTACGCATGCAGCGCGCTCTCGTCACGACGACGCCGGACACCGTCCCGGCGCGCTGATCGCATGCTTCCCGGGCGGACGCCCGGGAGCCTGGTCGTTCGCCCTTTCCCCGGAAAGGATGATCATGAACGACCATCGCAGGCTCGGCCGCGAGCTGGGCATCTTCGACACCGACCCGCTGATCGGCTCCGGCCTGCCCTACTGGCTGCCCGCCGGCGCCGCGGTGCGCAAGGCGATCGAGGACTACGTCTACGAGCTGGAACGCCGCAACGGCTACCAGCACGTCAACTCGCCGGTGCTGGGCAAACGCGAGCTCTACGAGCGATCGGGCCACTGGGCCCACTACGCCGAGGACATGTGGCCGCCCATGAGGGTGGGCGGGGAGGAGTTCGTGCTGCGGCCGAGCCTGTGCCCGCACCACGCGCTGATCTGCCGCTCGCGCCCGCGCAGCCGTCGTGACCTGCCGCTGCGGATCGCCGAGCTGGGCGGCATGTACCGCTCCGAGCTGTCCGGGGTGCTCGGCGGGCTCAGCAGGGTGCGGGCCATCCAGCTCAACGACGGCCACGTCTTCTGCGCGCCCGAGCAGGCCGCGCAGGAGGTGTCGGCGGCGCTCGACCTGATCGAGGCCGCGCACGCGCGGCTCGGCATCAGGGCCGCCCGCTACCGGCTGTCGCTGCGCGGCGAGGGCGCCAAGTTCGTGGACGACCCCGCCATGTGGGCGCGCTCGGAGTCGCTGCTGCGCGACGTGCTGGAGGAACGCGGGCGCGCGTACGACGAGGAACGCGGCGAGGGCGCCTTCTACGGCCCGAAGATCGACATCCAGATCGAGGATCCGGCCGGCCGCGAGTCCACCCTGTCCACCGTCCAGGTGGACTACTTCCAGCCGGAGCGCTTCGACCTGCGTTACGCGGGCGGCGGGCGGCCCGTCATGGTGCACCGCAGCGTCGTCGGCGGCATCGAGCGGCTGGTCGCGCACCTGGTCGAGGCGCACGGCGGCGCGTTCCCCGCCTGGATGGCGCCCGTGCAGGCCGTGGTGCTGCCGCTGTCGGACGCCGAGCTGCCGGCCGCGCGTGAGGTGCTGCGCCGCTGCGTGGCCTCGGGGCTGCGGGCGGAGCTGGCGCCGGCCGACCGGGGCAGCCTGGGGGCCAGGATCAGGGCGCACCGGCTGGTGCCGTACCAGCTCGTGGTGGGGCCGCGTGAGGCGGCGAGCGGGGGCGCGGCGGTGCGGATGCGTGACGGCAGCCAGGCCGGCGAGGTGCCGGTCGAGCAGCTCGCCGCAAGATCGCGGCCGTTCGGCTGATCAATGGAGATCAATCTAATAACGGAGGGTTCCCGAAGCGTGTAACCGGCTCGTACAGTCCCTGCAACGCCGTGTCGGGGAGGAAGACTTGACCGAGCTGAGCGACCGTGAGGCCGAGTTGCTCTCGGCACACGAGCAGGAGCGTCCGGCCCGGCAGCTGGGCGGGCCGCTCCGGCTCGGTGTCTGGGTCGTGGGCGGCCTGCTGTCGGTCTATTCGCTGCTGGTGGTGTTCCGCCCGGTGGAGGCGATCGAGCACCGGATGACGTTCCTGGCGGTGGCGCTGCCGCTGGTCTTCCTCTGCTACCGCTCGGGGCTGGCCGCGCGGATGCGGCGGCTGCTGCGGCGTCCCGCGCCCGCCCCCCGCGAGGGCGGGACGGAGTGGCCGACCGTGGCCGACTGGTTGCTGGCGGCGGCGTCGCTGGCCGTGCTGGTCTATCCGCTGGCCGACATGGACGGCTTCCGCGACCGCGGCTCGGGCGCGGCGATGACCGACCTGGACATCCTTGCGGGCGTGGCGCTGACGGTGCTGCTGCTGGAGGCGGTACGCAGGACCGTCGGCGCCATCTTCTCCGTCATCTGCGTGCTGTTCCTGCTCTACACCTACTACATCGCGGCGCTGCCGATCGACTGGATCGTCTCGCAGCTCTACACCGGCACCGAGGGCTTCTTCGGGGTGCCGATGCAGGTCGCCGCCAGCTACATCATCCTGTTCACCATCTACGGCGCGGTGCTCGACCACTCGGGCGCGAGCGCGTTCTTCATCGACCTGAGCTTCGCCGCCTTCCGCAGATCACGGGCCGCCCCCGGCCGCACGGTCACCACGGCCGGATTCCTGCTCGGCACCGTCTCGGGCTCGGGCGTGGCCACCACGGTCAGCCTGGGCAGCGTGGCCTGGCCCGTGCTGCGGCGGGCCGGCTATCCGAAGGAGGCGGCCGGCGGGATCCTCGCGGCCGGGGGCATCGGCGCCATCCTGTCGCCGCCCACGCTGGGCGCGGCGGCGTTCATCATCGCCGAATATCTCGGCACGGGCTATCTCCAGGTCCTGCTGTACGCGACGATCCCCACGATCCTGTACTACCTGGGCATCTTCCTGGCCATCGAGATCGACTCGCGCCGCTTCGGCACCCACACCGTGGACGTGGACGCGCCCAGGATCGGGCGGCTGCTGCTGCGCTTCGGCTACCACTTCAGCTCGCTCATCCTCATCGTCGTGCTGATGGCGCTGGACCGCTCGGCGTTCCAGTCGGTGGTGATCGCCACGGCGGCCGCGTTCCTGCTGTCGTTCCTCGACCCGAAGCACCGGATGGGCCCCAAGCGGATCGGTCAGGCGCTGGCCAGGGGCACGCTGGAGGTGCTGCCCGTGACCGCGGTCTGCGCCGCGGCCGGCATCATCGTCGGGGCGATCACGCTGACCGGCCTCGGCCAGGACCTCGCCGACATCATCATCGGCATCGGCGCGGGCAACCTGGTGCTCACCACGGTCATGGCGGCGCTGGCGGTGCTGCTGCTCGGCCTGGCCGTGCCGGTGACGGCCAGCTTCATCATCACGGCGGTCATCATCGCGCCGGCGCTCTTCGAACTCGGCGTGGAGCGGCCCGAGGCGTACATGTTCATCTTCTACTACGCGGTGCTGTCGGAGGTGAGCCCGCCGACCGCCCTGTCGGCCGTCGCGGCGGCGGCGATCACCGGCGGGAACACGTACAAGACCATGATGATGACCTGGCGCTACACGCTGCCGGCCTTCCTGGTGCCGTTCGCCTTCGTGCTGACGCCGAACGGGCAGGCGCTGCTCGGGCAGGGGCCGATCGGGACCGTGCTGCTGATGACCGCCGTCTCCGCGGTCGCGGTCGCCGCCCTGGCCGTGGCCACGGGCGGGATGGCCGCCTGGCCGGAACGCCTGCTGGCGGCGGTGGCCGCCGTGCTCCTGCTCTTTCTCGAACCTGTTCCGATCGTCGCCGGTCTGGCCGTCCTCGGGGTGGCCGCCGTCGTGCATCTCGTCAGAAGAAGGAGAAGGGACCCAGCGTGAAGCGGATACTCACGATAGTCGCCACCGCACTCCTGTTGGCGGCGGCGGGTTGCGGAGGCGGTGGCGTGCGAGGGGGCTCGGGCAACCGGATCTTCATCGCCACCGGCGGCACGACCGGCGTCTACTACGTGTACGGCGGCGGCCTGGCCAAGCAGCTGTCGGCGAACATCCCCGGCACTCAAGCCACCGCGTCGGTCACCTCGGCCTCGGTCGAGAACATCAAGCTCCTGGTCTCCGGCAAGGCCCAGCTCGGCTTCTCCCAGGCCGACACCGCCGCCGACGCCGTCAACGGCAAGGACACCTTCACCGGCAAGCAGCCGATCAAGGCCCTGGCCCGCATCTACGACAACTACACCCACCTGGTGGTCGCCCCCGGCGTCGCCGCGAACAGGGTCGCCGACCTGAAGGGCAAGCGCGTCTCGCTCGGGCCGGCCAACTCCGGCTCCCAGGTGATCGCGCGGCGCGTGCTGGAGGCGGCCGGGATCGATCCCGACGCCGACGTCACCAAGCAGCAGCTGTCGATCAACGAGTCGGTGCAGGCCGCCAAGGACGGCACCATCGACGCCTTCTTCTGGGTCGGCGGCCTGCCCACGGCGGGCATCACCGACCTGGCCGCGAGCAAGCCGGACATCAAGATCCTCGACACCACCGACGTGCTGCAGAAGATGCAGGCCACCTACGGCCAGCAGTACGTGCCGCTCGACGTGGACCTGACGCTCTACAAGCTGACCGGCGCGGTCAAGACCGTCGGCATCGCGAACGTGCTGCTGGTGCCCGACTCGATGGACGAGCAGCTCGCGTACGACATCACCAAGACGCTGTTCGAGAAGAAGGCGGAGCTGTCGGCCGTGCACCCGGAGGCCAAGAAGCTGGACCCGGCGCTGGGCCAGCAGGTGGCCCCGGTCGAGCTGCACCCCGGCGCGGCGCGTTACTACAAGGAGAAGGCCTGACCCGGCTGCTCGTGGCGCTGGCCGTCGTGGCGGCGCTCGACTCCGGCGGCGGCGCCGGCCACCTGACCGTGAACGGCCTGCCGGTCGTCGGGGGCCGCTTCGCGATCGGGTACGTGCATTCGATCTACCGGGCGCCCTCCGCGGAGGTGTTCACCGTGGAGGGCCGCCGGTTCACCATGCGGGAGGTGCTCTCGCGCAACGAGGGCGTGCTCGACTACTACGCGGTGGAGGGCGAGCGCGTCCGCGGCCCCGGGGGTCTGTGGAAGCTGGTGCTGGCCGAGCCGGTCGCGTACGAGTCGCTGTCGCTGCTCACGACCTCGATCGGGCGCAGGACCGTGATCTCCGGCGGGCGCTGCCTGCCCCTCTTCCCCGCCGAGGGCGAGGTGCGCCTGGCGGTGCGGCTCACGCCCGGCACGCGGGGCGAGCCCTGCCGCCCGCCCTACAGCCAGTCCTTCTTCTTGAACACCGAGTAGAGCGCCACCGACGTCACCGCCACCAGGACCGTGGACACCCAGAAGCCCCAGGACGTCCCCGAGCCGGGATACGGGACGTTCTGCCCGTAGAAGCCGGTGATCATGGTGGGCACCGCGATGATCGCGGCCCAGCCCGTGAGCCGCTTCATGATCTCGTTGAGCCGGAAGCCCTGCTGGGCCAGTCGGGTATCGGCGGCGTTCGCGAGCATGTCGCGGACCGCCTCCACCCACTCGGTCGCGCGCAGGACGTGGTCGAGGACGTCCTGGTAGTAGGGCATCATCTGGGGATCGGCGAGCAGGTCCTGGTCGCGGCGCATCAGGGTGGCGATCACCTCCCGCATCGGCAGCACGATCTTGCGCAGCCTGGTGGTGTTCTTGCGCAGGACGAACAGGGAGCGTTGCAGCTCCCTGGCGTCGTGCACCTGCCCTTCGAACAGGTCGTCCTCCAGCGCCTCCGCCTGAGCGTCGAGGTCCTGCACCAGCTCGAACTGGCTGTCCACGACGTAGTCGAGCAGGCCGTGCAGCAGGAACGTGACGCCGTGGCGGGTCATGCGGGAGTTGGCGTCCCAGCGCCTGATCACCTCGTCGATGGGGAAGTGCTCGCTCTCCCTGACGGTGACCAGGGCGTTGCCGGTGACGAAGATGTCGACCTCGACGGGGTGCAGCCTGCCCTCTTCGAGGTGCAGCCCGTAGACGGTGATGAACAGGTGGTTGTCGTAGACGTCCACCTTCGGCCGCTGGTGGTCGGAGAAGACGTCCTCGACGGCCAGCTCGTGCAGCCCCAGCTCCTCGCTGATCAGCGCGAGGTCGGCCGGCGAGGGCGCGCACAGGTCGAACCAGACCGTGTTGCCCTGGCTCGGCACATGGTCGGAGACCTCCTCGATGGGAAAACCCTCCTTCTCGAGGACGCCGTTCCGGTAGAGACGCGTGTGCAGCACTAGAGGAGTGTGGCAAATCGTCTCGCGTTACGCACGGCGGCCCCTCCCGGATCGTTGTTGAAGTAGACGTAGGCGTCCGGCCAGCCGGCCTCGCGGATCCGGCCCGCCCAGGTCCGCAGGGCGCGCTCGCCGTACTCGAAGCCCGCGCGGCCCTCGTGCAGGCGTACGTAGCCCCAGCCGGTGGTGCGCCAGAGCGGGCCGGTGGGGCGGCCGCGGCGGTCGGCCCAGCACAGCGCGGCCGAGCGGGCGGTCAGGATCGCGCGCACCTCCTCGCTCCACCACGACGGGTGGCGCGGCTCGACGGCCACCCTGACGTGGCCGGGGAAGCAGGCCAGGCACCGGTCGAGCCGGTCAGGGTCGGCCTTCAGCGTCGGCGGCAGTTGCAGCAGGATCGGGCCGAGCTTGTCCTTCAGCTCCGAGGCGGCGCCCATCAGGCGGGCGACCGGCTCCTCGGGGTCGGCCAGCCGCTTGATGTGGGTGAGGAACCTGCTCGCCTTGACCGCCATCACGAAGCCGGGCGGCGTGCGGTCGCGCCAGGAGGCGAACGACTCGGGGCTCGGCAGCCGGTAGAAGGCGTTGTTGCTCTCGACGGTGGGGAACTCCGCCGCGTACGTCTCCAGCCAGAGCCGCTGCGGCACGCCCGGCGGATACAGGGGCCCGCGCCAGTCTTTGTACTGCCATCCGGAAGTGCCCACCAGCCAGGTCATGCCGTTGGCCCTACCCCGGAGGCCCGGGTGCAGTACTGTCCTGAGTCGTCTGCTGAGGAGGACCTTTCACGCGATGGGCGCCAATCACGTCCACGGCACCGCCGTACCCCGTTCGCGCCGCACGGTGATGGCCGGTCTGGCCGTCCTGGTGCCGCTGGCGATCATCACGCTGACCGCGCTGCTGTGGCTGTGGCCCGACGGCGCCGGCAAGGGCGCCGCGCCCGCCGAGGGCGGCGTCGAGCGGCTCACCGGCACCGTGGTCGGGGTCACGCTCGGCCGCTGCCCAGCCCCTTCCGAGGGACTGCCCGCGCCCGACCCCGCCACGTGCGGCCAGGCCGTCGTCAAGGTCGGGGACGGCCCCGACGCGGGCAAGGACGTCGAGCTGCGGCTGCCGGGCGGGCCGGGCGCGCAGCGCTTCACCGTGGATGACGACGTGATCCTGCTGCGCGGGCCCGACGGGGCCTACCAGATCTCCGACCACGACCGGGCGCTGCCGCTGTGGCTGTTCGGGGCCGCGTTCGCGCTGGCGGTGATCGCGTTCGGGCGCTGGCGCGGGGTGACGGCGCTGGTGGGGCTGGGGGTGACGTTCGTGCTGCTGCTGACGTTCGTCATCCCCGGGATCCTGGAGGGGCGGCCGCCCATGCTGGTGGCCATCGTGGGGGCGGCGGCGATCATGCTGGCGGTCCTCTATCTGACCCACGGGTTCTCGCTGTCCACGTCCGTGGCGGTGCTGGGCACGCTGGCCAGCCTGGCGCTCACCGGGCTGCTGTCGTACGGCGCGCTGGGGTTCGCCCGGCTCAACGGGATCACCGACGACAGCGCGCTCGCCCTGGACATGAGCCTGTCGCTCGACACGCAGGGGCTGCTGCTGGCCAGCATCATCATCGGCGCGCTCGGCGTGCTCGACGACGTCACGGTCACGCAGGCGGTGACGGTGGCCGAGCTCGCCCGCGCCAACCCGTCCTACGGCTTCGCCCGCCTCTACCGGGCGGCCGGCCGCATCGGGCGCGCGCACATCGCCTCGGTGATCAACACGATCATCCTGGCGTACGCGGGGGCGTCGCTGCCGCTGCTGCTGCTGTTCAGCATCGGGCGGCAGCCGCTGGGCGAGGTGATGACGACGCCGGTCATCGCGCAGGAGATCGTCCGCAGCATCGTCGGCACGCTCGGCCTCATCGCGGCCGTCCCCATCACCACGGCCCTGGCCGCCCTGACGGCCTCCCGCCACCGCGACCTTCCCGAGTCCACGTCCCACGAGTCTCAGGAACCTCAGGAGCCCCCCAAGGAACGGGTCGGCTCGCATCGGCGGGCGCGGAAGGACGAGGGCTTCTTCGCACCGCAGCCGGACGACACCGACTTCTTCACGCCCCGCCGGCGTCAGTAGGCTTCGGCGCTGCCGTCCACGCGCAGCTTGCGCCGGGCGCGTTCGTAGAAGGTGGTGCCCACCCGGACCACGTTGGCCGCGCCCGGCCAGGCGGTGACCGTCAGGCTGTCGCCGGGGCACAGATGCCCCATGACGGCCCCGTCGACCTCCACCGCCAGCCGCCCGCTGCTCGGCAGCACCTGCAGCGTCACCTCCTCGTCTGCGGGCAGCACCAGGGCCCGGTTGAAGGAGGAGTGGGCGGCGGCGGCCACGACGAGGATCGCCTCGACCCTGGGCGAGACGATCGGCCCTCCGGCGGAGAAGCTGTAGGCGGTCGAGCCGGTGGAGGTGGCCACGATGACGGCGTCGGCGGCGTAGCGGACGAAGGGGCTGCCCGACGGGGTGACGGACACGCCGGCCAGCCCGTCGCCGGGGGTCCTGACGAGGGCGATGTCGTTGAAGGCCGTCACGCTCGCGCCCGCCACGATGCAGCGGATGGCCATGCGCGGCTCGATGCTGTATTCGTGCGCGTCGATCGCCGACAACGTCTCGGACAGCTCGTCCACGTCGATCTCGGCCAGGAACCCGAGCCGCCCGAGGTTGACGCCGAGGATGGGGGTCGGCCGCCCGGCCAGCAGCCGCATGGTGCGCAGCATCGTGCCGTCGCCGCCCAGCCCCACCAGCAGGTCGGCCCGCTCCACCATGCTGGCGGCGTCGACCGGCACGGCGGTGCAGTCGATGCGGCCCACCTCCTCGGGCAGGCCGAGCACGGTGGCGCCCTTGCCGGCGGCCCACCGCAGGATCGTGTCGATCGCCTGCTTGGAGTCGCGGCGGGGATGCAGCACCAGCCCGACCGTCCCGATCATGCCCATGCGCCCACCTTACGACGGCCGGGGACGCCGGCCCGCCAGCGGCCCGGCGTCCCCTCGCGTGATCTCCGCTAACGTCGGATCCATGCGGCTTCACGTGGGATGCGCGATGTGGACACACGCGCGCTGGCGCGGACGTTTCCTGCCCGGCCACCTCGACCAGGGCGACCGCCTGCGGGCCTACGCGAGCTGGTGCGACGCGGTGGAGGGCAACACCACGTTCTACGCGACCCCGTCACGGGCGACGGTGGAGTCCTGGGCGGCCCAGACCGACCCCGGCTTCCGGTTCGTGATCAAGCTGCCGAAGCCGATCACCCACGAACGCCGCCTCAGGGGCGCCGAGGCGGAGGTGGCCGCGTTCCTGGACGTCATGGAGCCGCTGGGCCCGCGCGTGCACGCGTTCTGGATCCAGCTCCCCGGCTCCTTCTCCCCTGCCGACGTGGGCGCCCTGGCCGCGTTCCTGCGCGCGCTGCCCGGCGGGCACCGCTACGCCGTCGAGGTGCGTCACCGCGCCTTCTTCGAGGACGAGCGCTCGGCGCGGCTGCTGGAGCGGGTGCTGGCGGCCGTCTCGGCCGAGTGGGTCCCGTTCGACACGACCGTGATGTTCGCCAGCCCGCCCACCAGCGACGCCGAGCGTGACGCCTGGACGAAGAAGCCGCGCGTGCCCCGGCGGACCCACGCGCTCACCGCGCACCCGATCGTCCGCTACCTCGGGCGCGACGACGAGGAGCGGACGGCCGAGGGCTGGCGGCCGTGGGTGGAGACGGTGGCGGAGTGGCTGCGCGAGGGGCGCTCGCCCACCGTGTTCGTGCACACGCCGGACAACGCGGAGGCGCCGCGGCTGGCCCGCCGTTTCCACGACGAGGTGCGCGCCCGCGTCCCCGCGCTGGCCCCGCTGCCCGAGCCGATGCCCCTGGAGAGCCCCGACGAGCCGCTGACCCTCTTCTGAGAAGAGGAGGGTCAGCGAACGAGGCAGGGGCGCTTCGGGTCGAACACCCAGCCCTCCACCAGATACCGCATGGCCACGGCGTCGTCGCGGGCGCCGAGGCCGTGGCGCAGGTAGAGCTCGTGCGCCCGCTCCAGCGCCTCCCGGTCCAGCTCGACGCCGAGCCCCGGCGTGGTGGGCACGTCGATCGCGCCGCCGGTGATCTGGAACGGCTTCGTCGTCAGCGCCTGGCCGTCCTGCCAGATCCAGTGCGTGTCCAGCGCCGTGATCTCGCCCGGAGCGGCGGCCCCGACGTGGGTGAACATCGCGAGTGAGATGTCGAAGTGGTTGTTGGAGTGCGAGCCCCACGTCAGCCCGAAGTCGTGGCAGAGCTGGGCCACCCGCACCGACCCCGCCATGGTCCAGAAGTGCGGGTCGGCGAGCGGGATGTCCACGGCGTCCGACCGGACGGCGTGGGCCAGCTCCCGCCAGTCGGTGGCGATCATGTTGGTCGCCGTCGGCAGCCCGGTGGCCCGCTTGAACTCGGCCATGGTCTCCCGGCCCGAGAAACGGCCCTCCGCCCCACATGGGTCTTCGGCGTAGGCCAGGACGCCGCCGAGCCCCCGGCAGAGCCGGACGGCGTCGGCCAGCGGCCAGCCGCCGTTGGGGTCGAGGGTGACGCGGGCGTCGGGGAAGCGGCGGGCCAGCGCCGTGACCGCCTCGATCTCCTGCTCACCGGCCAGCACGCCGCCCTTGAGCTTGAAGTCGGTGAAGCCGTAGCGCTCCTGGGCGGCCTCGGCCAGCGCGACCACCGCGTCGGGGGTGAGCGCCTCGCGGCGGCGCAGCTCGGACCAGCGGTCGCCGGCGCCGTCGTCCACGAGGTAGGGCAGATCGGTCTTTCCCGGGTCACCGACGTAGAACAGGTAGCCCAGCATCGGCACCCGGTCGCGCTGCCGGCCCTCGCCGAGCAGGTCGGCCACGGGCAGGCCGAGGAACTGGCCGTGCAGGTCGAGCAGGCAGGACTCCAGGCCGGTGACGGCGTGGACGGTGGTGCGCAGGTCGAAGGTCTGCTGGCCGCGCCCGCCCGCGTCGCGGCCGGCGAACCGCTCGGCGACCGAGCGCAGCAGCGTGCGGTACCGGGCCACCGGCCGGCCGGTCAGCAGCGCGGCCGCCTCCTCGACCGTCCTGCGGATGGCCTCGCCGCCGGGTACCTCGCCCAGCCCGGTGCGGCCGTCGGAGTCGGTGACGATGACGACGTTGCGGGTGAAGAACGGCCCGTGCGCGCCGCTGAGGTTGAGCAGCATGCTGTCGTACCCGGCGACCGGGACGACCTCGACGCCGCTGATGGTGGGTGACATGCGCCCCGCCCCTAGCTGATCTTGTTGATGAGGGCGGTCAGCTCGGCGAGCTCGCCGTCCTTCAGGTCCTGCAGCGGCGGGCGCACCGGCCCCGCCGGGCGGCCGACGGCGGTCAGGCCCGCCTTGATGATCGACACAGCGTACCCCTTCATCCGGTCGCGGATGTCGAGGTAGGGGATGACGAACTCGCGGATGCGCCGGTAGACGGCCTCGCGGTCCTGGGCGCGGACGTCGGCGTAGAAGTCGAGCGCGTACTGCGGCACGAAGTTGAAGATCGCCGAGGAGTACGTGCTCATGCCGAGCTGCAGCAGCGGCAGGGCGAAGGTCTCGGCCGTGGGCAGGCCGCCGATGTAGGCCAGGCGGTCGCCGACGGCGGCGTAGATGCGGGTGAGGTTCTCGATGTTCCCGACGCCGTCCTTGAAGCCCACGAGCGTCTCGTTCCGCTCGGCCAGGGCGGCCACGGAGCGGTCGTTCAGCACGGCGTTGGCCCGGCTGTAGACGATCACGCCCAGGCCGGTGGCGGCGCAGACCGCGGAGACGTGCTCGACCAGGCCCTCCTGACCGGCCTCCGTGAGGTAAGGAGGCATCAGCAGCAAGCCGTCGGCCCCGGCGGCCTCGGCCGCCTTGGCCTGGGCCACGGCGTTCGCGGTGCCGCCGGTGGCGGGGGCCACGACCGGGAGCCTGCCGTTCACCTCGTCCACCGCCGCCCGGACCACGCGGTCGATCTCGGCGGCGGTCAGCGAGAAGCCCTCGCCGGTGCCGCCGGCGGCGAACAGGCCGGCCACCGGGTATCCGCTCAGCCAGGACAGGTGATCGCGGTAGGCGGCCTCGTCGAACTCCAGCTCGGCGGTGAAATGCGTGACGGGGAAGGAGAGCAGGCCGCTCTTGAGCCGCGTGGCGAGCTCTTGTGGGGAGTAACTGGGCATCGCGGGCGCTCCTCGCTTCACATGCGGCTGTGGGATCTCCCCGCACCGCCGGTAAGGTCTGACGCTCGCCAGGCTAAGGAGGTGGGACAATTCCTGTCCAAGTGCGATTCTGAATCCGGTGATACCGACAGGGCATCATGGTCCCAGGTCGGGCAGCAGTTCCAGCACACGGCCGAGCGCGGGGTTGGTCGAGGTGCGGTCCCAGATGACGTGCAGCTCCACGGGTTCGCCCGAGCCGCCGCCGTCGTCGAGGGGGTCGCCGCCGCCGCGGACGAGGTCGCAGAAGGAGACGCCGTCCACGCCGAGCGAGCGCGCGCTGGCCGGGGCCAGGGCGACGCCGCGGCCGGCCGCCACGAGCAGCACGGCGGTGAGGATCTGGTGCACCTGCTGCTCGATGCGCGGATGGGCGTTGGTGAGGAAACGGACGGTCAGCTCGTGGAAGTAACGCGACTGGATCGGGTTGTAGCTGACCACCGGCAGGCCGTCGAAGTCGTCGGGCGCGAGCGGCCGGCCCAGCTCGGCCAGCCGGTGCCCGGCGGGCACCACCGCGCACAGCGGCTCGCGGAAGACCACGCGGGAGTCGAGCGTGGCGATGTCGAACGGCGGGCGGGCCAGGCCCAGGTCGAGCTCGCCGCGCAGCAGGCCGTCCACCTGCCCGGCGGTCACCCGTTCGTGCAGGATGACGTCGATCTCGGGCAGCCGCTCCGACAGCCGCCGCAGCAGCGCGCCCAGCATGCTGATCGCCGAGACGGCGGTGAACCCGAGGCGTACGGTGCCCGCCGCGCCGCTGGCGATCCTGCGGGCCCGGTCGCCGGCCGTGTCGACGAGCGAGAGCATGCGCCGCGCGTCGTCCAGGAAGGCGCGGCCGGCGTCGGTGAGGACCACGCGCCGGTTGTCGCGCTCCAGCAGGGTCACGCCGACCGAGCGCTCCAGCTTCTGGATGTGGCGGCTGAGCGGGGGCTGGGTCATGCGCAGCCGGTCGGCCGCGCGGCCGAAGTGCAGCTCCTCGGCGACGGCCACGAAGGCCCGGATCTGATCCAGTGTTAGCATGATGCGCATAGAGTATCATTCGATACCAAATTGAGCCTGGACAGGCATCGAGGCACGTCCATAGTCTCCGGAGACTGACGAGCGGAAACCTTGCCGTAACCTTACGCAACCCCCTCACTCCGCTCCATAGCACACCACGGGCGGCATTCCGCCCGGGCAAAGGAGAAGTCCATGCCGACATCTCGGCCAGCCTCCCGCCGCATCCTCGTGAGCGTCGCCGGCGCTGCCGCCGCGATCGCGCTGACGGCGTGTGGCGGCGTCAAGACGACCTCCTCCGGTGGCGGCGACGGCGAATATCCGTCCGGCAACATCGAGTTCAGCGTCGGCGCCTCCGCCGGCGGCTCGACCGACCTCATCACCCGGGCGCTGGCCCAGGGCATGGCCAAGGAGCTCGGCGTCTCCGCGCCCGTGCTCAACAAGCCCGGCGCCAACGGCGCGCTCAACGCCAAGGAGCTGCAGTCGGCCAAGCCCGACGGCTACAAGATCGCCGTGCAGAACGCCTCGCTCTTCACGATCACGCCGCTCACGGTGTCGGCCGCCGAGGCCACGAAGATCGACTCGTTCGACGTCATCACCGGCATCTCGCGCGACGACTACGTCATGGCGACCAACGCCCAGTCCGGCTACAAGTCCATCGAGGACATGAAGAAGGCCGGCAAGACGATCCGCTACGGCACCACCGGCGTCGGCACCGGCGCGCAGCTCGCCTCGGCGCTGACGTTCAAGACCGCCGGCATCGAGGCCACGGCCGTGCCGTTCGACGGCGGCGCGCCCGCCCTGACCGCGCTGCTGGGCAACCAGGTCGACGTCTCCACCATGCAGATCGGCGAGGCCATCGAGAACGTCAAGGCGGGCAAGCTCGTCCCGCTCGCCGTCTTCTCGCAGGAGCGCATCCCCTTCCTGCCGGACGTGAAGACGGCCAAGGAGCAGGGCTTCGACGTCCTGGTGACGCAGTACCGCTTCCTGACCGCGCCCAAGGGCACGCCGGAGAACGTCAAGACCAAGCTGCTCGACGCCGCGAAGAAGGTGTTCGCCACGCCGGAGTACAAGAAGTTCAACGAGGAGAACTCGCTCACCCCGATGGAGGTCGCGCCGCAGGAGGTGCTCACCTCCCTGCAGAACGACTCCACCACGTACAAGGCGCAGCTGGACAAGTTCGGCATCAGCCTGGCCGGCTGAGCGCGGCCCCCGCTAAGGAGTGCGCATGTCCCCGCCCGACCCCACCGCCTCTCATCCGGACCCCGGCTCGGCCCCGCCCGGGCC
>NZ_BAAAMU010000057.1:0-8109 GCF_039529435.1 Nonomuraea maheshkhaliensis | reverse complement strand
CTCCCCACCGGCCCGGTGCGGCGCCGCTGGACGCCGCCGACGCGCTGCAGGCCGAGGCCGACCGGCTCCAGGCCGAGCTGGAGGAGGCCAGGCCGCCGCACGCGGGCCCGTTCGCGCAGCTCGGCGCGGCCGTGGTGGCCCTGGCCGCAGGCGTGTTCGGGGCCGTCGTGTCGTACACGCTCGGTCTCGGGCAGCTCACCCAGCCGGGCCCCGGCCTGTGGCCGTTCGCCATCAGCATCGTCATCATCGTGCTGTCGGCGACGCTGGCCTTCACCGGCCGCGGGCTGCAGGACACCGAGCGCTTCTCCCGGTCGAGCCTGCTCACCGTGGTCGGCCTGGTGACGCTGGTCGGGCTCGCCTCTCTCCTGCCGGTGATCGGTTTCGAGATCCCCTCGCTGCTGCTCATGTTCGTCTGGCTGCGCTGGCTGGGCAAGGAGTCGTGGCGCTCGTCCATCGTGATCAGCGTCGGCGCCGTGGCCGCGTTCTACGTGCTCTTCGTGCTGCTGCTCTCGATCCCGCTCCCGCGACTCATCTGAGAAAGTCACATGGACCTCTCCCCGATCCTCGACGGCTTCGGCGTCGTCCTCGAACCGGCCAACCTGCTCTACTGCCTGATCGGCGTCATCATCGGCATGCTGATCGGCGTGCTGCCCGGCCTCGGGCCCGGCGCGACGATCGCGATCCTGCTGCCGATCACGTACGGCATCGGCCCCGTGTCGGCGATCATCATGCTGGCCGGCATCTTCTACGGCGCCCAGTACGGCGGCACGATCACCTCGGTGCTGCTCCGCCTGCCCGGTGAGGCGTCCTCGGTGGTGACCGTCTTCGACGGGTTCGCGCTGGCCAAGCAGGGCCGGGCGGGCACCGCGCTGGGCATCGCGGCCATCGGCTCCTTCGTCGGCGGCACGATCTCGATCCTCGCCCTGACGCTGGTCGCTCCGGTCGTGGCCGGGTTCGCGCTCGACTTCGGCCCGCCCGAGTACGCCGCCCTGGGCATCCTCGGCGTGCTGCTGATCTCCTCGGTCGGCAACGGCAACCGGCTCAAGGCCATCATCGCCGCCTGCGTCGGCCTGCTGCTCGCGACCGTCGGCCGCGACACCTTCACCGGCGCCGAGCGCTTCACCTTCGGCAGCCTCGACCTCGCCGAGGGCATCGACTTCATCCCGATCGCCATGGGCCTGTTCGGCCTCAGCGAGATCCTCTACAACCTGGAGGAACGGCACAACAAGGTCCACTCCCCCGCCAAGGTCGGCAACGTCTGGCCGTCGCGCAAGGACCTCGGGCAGGCCAAGGGCGCGATCGGGCGCGGCTCGCTCATCGGGTTCGTCCTCGGCGTACTGCCCGGCGGTGGCGCGGTGCTGTCGTCGCTGGCCGCGTACGCGCTGGAGAAGCGGCGCGCCAAGCAGCCCGAGCGCTTCGGCCGGGGCGCGATCGAGGGCGTGGCCGCGCCCGAGACGGCCAACAACGCCGCCGCCACCTCCTCATTCATCCCCCTGCTGACGCTCGGCATCCCGGCGAACGCGACCATGGCCCTGATCTTCGGCGCGCTGCTCATCCAGGGCATCCAGCCGGGGCCGCAGCTGGTCACCGAGCATCCGGACGTGTTCTGGGGCGTCATCAACTCGATGTACATCGGCAACATCCTGCTGCTGATCATGAGCATTCCGATGGTCGGGGTGTTCGTCCGGATCCTGCGGGTGCGGCCGGCCATCCTGGCCCCGATCACGGTGCTCATCACGCTGCTGGGCGCGTACACGGTGAACAACAAGGTGTACGACGTCTTCATGGTGATCGTGTTCGGCGTGCTGGGGTACCTGATGAAGAAGTTCGGCTTCGAGCCGGGGCCGCTGGTGCTGGCGTTCGTGCTGGGCTCGATGATCGAGAACTCGTCGCGGCAGTCGCTGCTGATCTTCGGCGGCGATCCCGCGGGCTTCTTGACCCGTCCCATCTCCGGGACGGTGCTGGCGCTGGTCGTGATCGTCGCGGTCTGGCCGCTCATCCGCAAGGCGCTGCGCCGCATGACCACCGATCGTGTGGAGGAGACTGTTTCATGACCATCCTCGTCGGTTACCTGCCCACGCCCGAGGGCGAGGCCGCCGTCGACGCCGGCCTGCGCGAAGGCAGGCTGCGCGGAGAACGCGTGATCATCGTCAACTCGCCACGGCGCGGCGCCCCCGTGGACGAGCACAAGATCGACGACGCGGCCGGCTCGGAGCTGCTGCGGCGGGCCCGTGAGGCAGGGGTGGACGCTGAGCTGCGCCAGCCGCTGCACGACGACGACCTGCCCGAGACGTTCGAGCAGCTGGTCAGGGAGAGCGATGGCACGCTCATCGTCATCGGGCTGCGGCACCGGTCGCTGGTGGGCAAGTTCATCCTGGGCAGCGAGGCCCAGCGGATCCTCATGGAGGCCAGCGTGCCCGTACTGACCGTGAAGGCCCCTGCCGTGCGAGCCGAGCTTTGAGCCCGCGCGAAGCGGGGCGGGTCAGCAGGGTGGTCGTCACCCCGGTCGCCTTCCGTGACCCGCCGCTGCTCAACGTCGTGGGGGTGCACCAGCCGTACGTGCTGCGCGCGATCGTCCAGGTGCACACCGATGCCGGGCTGGTGGGCCTGGGCGAGACGTACGCCGACCAGTCGCACCTCGACCGGCTCGGCGCGGTGGCCGCCGCGCTGCCCGGCGCGGACGTGTTCGACCTCAACGCGCTGCGCGCGACCGTGGTGAAGACGCTCGGGGAGGGCACCGGGGGCGCGGGCGCGAGCTTCGGCGGCATGCTGGAGGTCTCCAGCGCCGTGGACACCGTGGTGGCGCCGTTCGAGGTGGCGCTGCTCGACCTCCAGGGCAGGGCGCTCGGCCGCCCGGTGAGCGACCTGCTCGGCGGCGCCGTACGCGACCGCGTCCCCTTCTCGGGCTACCTGTTCTACAAGTGGGCCGGCCATCCGGGCCACGACGACGACTCGTGGGGCGAGGGCCGCACGCCCGAGCAGCTGGTCGCCCAGGCCCGGCGGATGGTCGACGAGTACGGCTTCACCGCGCTCAAGCTCAAGGGCGGCGTGTACGAGCCCCGCCACGAGTACGAGACCGTCGAGGCCCTGGCTGAAGCCTTCCCCGGCCACGCGCTGCGCATCGACCCCAACGGCGCCTGGACCGTCGAGACCTCCGTCCAGGCGGCCGAGCGGCTGTCGGGCGTGCTGGAGTACCTGGAGGACCCGACTCCCGGCATCCCCGGCATGTCGGAGGTCTCCCGGCAGACGTCGATCCCCCTGGCCACGAACATGTGCGTCATCGCCTTCGAGCACCTCAAGCCGGCCGTCGCCGCCGACGCGGTGCAGGTCGTCCTGTCGGACCACCACCTGTGGGGCGGGCTGCGCCGCTCGGCGCTGCTGGGCGGCATCTGCGAGACGTTCGGGCTGGGCCTGTCGATGCACTCCAACTCGCACCTGGGCGTGAGCCTGGCCGCCATGACGCATCTCGCGGCGGCGACCCCGAACCTCACGTACGCGTGCGACACCCACTACCCGTGGAAGACGGAGGAGGTCGTCAAGCCGGGGGCGCTGGAGTTCCGCGACGGGAGCGTGGCCGTGCCCACCGGGCCCGGCCTGGGCGTGGAGCTGGACGAGGACGCGCTGGCCGCGCTGCACGAGCAGTACGTCGCGTGCGGGCAGCGGGGGCGGGAGGACACCGCGTACATGCGGTCGATCGTCCCCGGCTTCACCCCGAACACGGCCCGCTGGTGACGTAGCCCTTCAGGGCGCCTGGAGGCGGGCGCGGGAATTGGACAGGTGCAGCCGCATCGCCGCCCGCGCCGCCGCGGCGTCCTGGTCGGCGACGGCGCGGTAGATGTTCTCGTGCTCCAGGGTCACCCGGGTGAAGTGGGTGGCGTCGGACACCGTGTGGACGTGCGGCAGACGCGTGCGCGGCAGCATGATCATCATCGGCCCGAGCGAGGCGAGCAGGTCGGAGTAGAACCGGTTCCCCGACGCCAGCGCGACCTTGAGGTGGAAGGCGAAGTCGGCCTCGACCGCGTTGCCCGGCTGCTCGCCGGAGCGCCCGAGGTCGACCAGGGCCCGCTCGATCGCCTTGAGCTGCAGGTCCGTCCGGCGCTCCGCGGCCAGCCCGGCCGCCTCCGACTCGACGCCGATCCGGAAGTCGATCATGTCGAGGACGTCGCGGTGGGTGCGGATGCCGGACGCCTCCACGGAGAAGGCCGTCGAGGCGGGCAGCGCGAGCACGAACGATCCGCGCCCCTGGAAGGTCTCGACCAGCCCCGCGGCCTGCAGCCGGGAGACGGCCTCGCGGACCACGGTGCGGCTGACGCCGAACTCCTGGATGAGGGAGGACTCGGTGGGCAGCTTCTGGCCGGGCTGGATCTCGCCGGCCAGGATGCGGGCCTTGAGCCGTTCGACGAGCTCGTGCGCGAGCCCGCGCCCGCTGTCACGGTCGAGCCTGCGCCCGGTGTCGCGGCCGGCCTTGGGGTCTGGGGGCACGGCTGACAAATCTACCCGCCTCCGAGGAGGACGTCGTCGAGCCGCCAGTCCCGGGCGTGCGCGGCCAGGGTGAGGCCGAGGCCGGGCCGTTCGGGGACCAGCATGCGCCCGTCCCTGATCTCCGGCCGCTCCTCGAACAGCGGCGAGAGCCATTCGATGTGCTCGACCCAGGAGTCGCGCGGGTAGGCGGCGGCCAGGTGCACGTGGATCTCCATCACGAAGTGCGGCGCGACCTGGAGGTGGGCGTGGTCGGCGAGGGCGGCGATCTTGAGGTAGGGGGTGATGCCGCCGACGCGGGGCACATCGGGCTGGAGGAAGTCGGCGGCGCGCAGGTCGATCAGGCGGACGAGGTCCGGCGCGCTGGACAGCATCTCGCCGGTGGCGATCGGGGTGTCGAGCGCGGCGGCGAGCTGAGCATGACCTTCGGCGTCGTAGGCGTCCAGGGGCTCCTCGATCCACACCAGACCCAGATCCTCCACCGCCCGCCCGAACCGCAACGCACTCGCCCGATCCCACTGCTGGTTGGCGTCCACCATCAACGGCACCCCGTCCCCCAGATGCTCCCGCACCGCCGCCAACCGCCGCAGATCCTCCCGCATGTCCGGCTGCCCCACCTTGATCTTGATCCCGCCGATGCCCTCCGCCAAGGACTGGGAAGCCCGCGCCTTCACCTCCTCGATCGGCGCGTGCAGGAAGCCGCCCGAGGTGTTGTACGTCCTGACGGAGTCGCGGTAGGAGCCGAGCAGCTTCGCCAGCGGCAACCCCGCCCGCTTCGCCTTCAGATCCCACAACGCCACGTCGATCGCCGCCAGCGCCTGCGTGGCCACCCCCGACCGGCCCACCGACGCCCCCGCCCACAACAACCGCTCATACACCCGGCCGATGTCCGACGGATCCTCACCCACCAGGTTCTCCCCCACCTCCTTGGCATGCACGTACTGCGCCGGCGTGCCGGCCCTGGTCGTGTAGGAGAAGCCGAGCCCCTCCAGGCCGTCGCCGGTGGTGATCTCGCAGGTCAGGACATCGAGCTGGGACAGGGGCCGCTGCCGTCCCGTGGCCACCTTGGCGTCGCTCACGGGCCGCGCCAGCGGCACCGCGTAGCGGCCGAACCGCACGGCGACGACGGCCCCTGACGTGACGCGCGCCCGCGTGCCGGACACGGCCTACGCCTTTCCGAACTCGACGCTGTCCACGGTCCACTTGCGGCACTGCTCGCTCAGCGTGATCCCGAGCCCCGGCCGGTCGGGGACGATCATGCGGCCGTCGCGGGTTTCGAGCCGCTCCTCGAACAGCGGGTTGAGCCACTCGAAGTGCTCGACCCAGGGCTCGCGCGGGTAGGCGGCGGCCAGGTGGAGGTGGATCTCCATGGCGAAGTGCGGCGCGAGCTGCAGCCCCGCGTGGTCGGCCAGGGTGGCCAGGCGCAGGAAGGAGGTGATGCCGCCGACGCGGGGGGCGTCGGGCTGGATGATGTCGGCGGCGCGGGCCTCGATGAGGCGTACGTGCTCGGCCACGCTGGACAGCATCTCGCCGGTGGCGATCGGGGTGTCGAGCGCGGCGGCGAGCTGGGCATGACCTTCGGCGTCGTAGGCGTCCAGGGGCTCCTCGATCCACACCAGACCCAGATCCTCCACCGCCCGCCCGAACCGCAACGCACTCGCCCGATCCCACTGCTGGTTGGCGTCCACCATCAACGGCACCCCGTCCCCCAGATGCTCCCGCACCGCCGCCAACCGCCGCAGATCCTCCCGCATGTCCGGCTGCCCCACCTTGATCTTGATCCCGCCGATGCCCTCAGCCAAGGACTGGGAGGCCCGCGCCTTCACCTCCTCGATCGGCGCGTGCAGGAAGCCGCCCGAGGTGTTGTACGTCCTGACGGAGTCGCGATAGGAGCCGAGCAGCTTCGCCAGCGGCAACCCCGCCCGCTTCGCCTTCAGATCCCACAACGCCACGTCGATCGCCGCCAGCGCCTGCGTGGCCACCCCCGACCGGCCCACCGACGCCCCCGCCCACAACAACCGCTCATACACCCGGCCGATGTCCGACGGATCCTCACCCACCAGGTTCTCCCCCACCTCCTTGGCATGCGCGTACTGCGCCGGCCCGCCGGCTCGCTTGCTGTAGCTGAAGCCGGTGCCGCCGTGGCCGTCCTCGGTCGTGATCTCGGCGAAGAGGAAAGCGATCTCGGTCATCGGCTTCTGCCGTCCGGTCAGGACCTTGGCGTCGCTGACGGGGACGTCGAGGGGGAGGGTGACGGAGGAGAGCGCGACGTGACGGATGCGGTCGGAAGCCATGGTGGTCCTCGGGCGTGGGGCGGCAGGATTCATACGTCATCGTACAAATCCATAAGTCATCTGACAACATGCTCAGCTGCTGAGGCCGAGCCGGGTGCGTACGGCGGCGAGGATGTCGTGCGGGAGGGGGGCGTAGCCGTACAGGGCGAGGTAGGACTGGCCGGCGTCGCCCGCGGTGTAGCTCAGGAAGGCCCGCACCAGCGGGTCGGCGTCACCCTGGCAGGTGATCTCGTAGGTGATCATGACGATGGGATAGGCGCCCGGGATCCTGGTCCGGTAGTCGAACTTCACGATCGGGCCGTGTTCGGTGCTGACGACCCTGGCGCCCTCCATCGCCCGGGTGGCGCTCTCGGGCGAGAGCTTGACGAAGTGCCCGGAGGAGTTGCGGATCTTGGCGATGCGCAGGCGGGCGTTGCTGGCGTAGCCGTACTCGACGTACCCGATGGAACCCTCCGAGTACTGGACGACCTGGACGATCCCCATGGAACCCCGGGTCGGCCGCCCCGCACCCCGCCACACCATGGACGGCTCGTTCGGCCACCGGCCCGTCGCCCGCAAAAACGCGGTGAAGTTGTGCGTCGTGCCCGAGTCGCCGGCGCGGTGAACGGGCCGGACCCGCGCGTCCGGCATCCGCACGCCGGGGTTGTCGGCGCGGATCTCCTTGGCGTCCCATCGGGTGATCCGCCCGGTGAAGATGCCGGTCAGCGTGTCCGGCGACAACCTCAGCTCCGGTACGGACGGCAGGTTGTACGCCAGCGCCACCGGCCCGATCACCATGGGCAGATGCAGCGCGCTGCCCCCGCAGCGCCGGTCGGCCAGCCGCTGATCCCCCGGCGGCATACGGATGTCGGACCCGGCGAACGCGGTGGTGCCGGCGATGAAGTCCCGGATGCCGGCCCCCGACCCGTTGGCGCGGTAGTCCACCCGGAACTCGGGATGAATCCGCTGGAACTCGGCCCGCCAGGCGTCCATCGCCCCCTTCTGCGCGGTCGACCCGGACCCGGTGATCGACTTCACGACCCTGGTCCCGTCGGTCCCCTTCTCCCCGCTGATGAAGTACCCGACCCCGCACAGGGTGACCACGCCCGCGGTCAGGACCAGGGCGATGAGCAGCCCCGGCCACGCGATCCGCTTCAGGTTTGCCACCCCGCCCAGCTTAGGAAGCACCCGTTCCCGCGCACCTCGATCAACCGTCAAGCCGGCCGCATGAGTCCGTCATTTCCCTCTTTGCGCACCGCGGGCCCTGCCTCCGGACAGCCGAACGCCCACCTCCGCTCTGCCGGGGTGGGCGCGGGGTCGTAGAGGTTACTTGAGCCAGGGGGTGCGCTGGACGATG
>NZ_BAAAMU010000056.1:0-70025 GCF_039529435.1 Nonomuraea maheshkhaliensis | reverse complement strand
CCCCGCGATCGCCGCCGCGGCGGCCGGGAGCAGGCAGCGGACGAGCAGGTCCTGCACGGCCTCGGTGTCGTCCACCATGCGGCTCAGCAGATCGGCGCCTCCATGCCGGGGCCGCTGCGGCGGGATCAGGGCCTCGTACAGCCGCTCCCTGGTGCCGGCCTGGGCACGAAGGGCGACGTCGTGGCCGGTGAGACGCTCGGCGTAGCGGAAGACGCCCTTGCCGGTCGCGAACGCCCTGGTCGCCACGATCGCCACGCTCAACGCGGCCAGCGGCGGCTGCTCGGCGGCCCGCGTGATCAGCCAGGCGGCGGCGGCGATGAGCCCGCGCCCGGCCAGATCGGCCGCCGCCCCGGCCAGCACCGCCCAGAAGAGACGCGTCCCCATACGCCGGTTCATCGCCCGCCCCTTTCCCGCCACGTCACGGTCACCCGCTCCTGCCCGCTCTCCGAAGCACCCGCCTGCGCCGGGTCCGCAGGTGTGGTGTCCGCCTGCGCCGGGTCCGCAGGTGTGGTGTCCGCCTGCGTCGGGTCCGCCTGCGTCGGGTCCGCCTGCGTCTGATCCGCCGATGCCGGGTCCGGAGGCGTCGAGTCCGTACGTGTGCCGTTCCCGGGTGGGGTGTCCATGGATGTGGTGTTCGTGGCGGAGGTGTCGGAGACCACGTGCCCCTGGTGGATGCGGATGACGCGGTCGGCCAGGTCGATCATGGCGAGGCGGTGCGCGACGATGATCGCCGTACGGCCCCTGGACAGCTCGGCGGTGCCCGCCACCACCGCGGCCTCGCTGCGGCCGTCCAGGCGGGCCGTGGGCTCGTCCAGCAGCAGCACCGAAGCGGCGGGGCGGCAGAACGCTCTGGCCAGGGCGATGCGCTGGCGCTGGCCCGCCGACAGGTTGGTGCCGCGTTCGCCGAGTACGGTGTCGAACCCCTCGGGCAGTGCCGCCACGAAGTCCGCGTGCGCCGCGCCGGCCGCCCGGCGTACCTCATCCAGCGACGTCGAAGGCGCCCCCAGCCGGATGTTGTCGGCCACCGACGTGGCGAACAGGTGCGGCCGCTGCGCCACGAACGCCAGCCGCGCGCGCCACCCCGCGAGGTCCAGCTCGCGCAGGTCGACGCCGTCCACGAGGACCCGCCCCTCCGACGGGCTGACGAAGCCGAGGACGAGGTGGAGCAGGGTGCTCTTGCCGCCGCCGCTCTCCCCGACCAGGGCGACCCGCTCGCCCGCGCCGATGGTGAGCGACACGTCCTCCAGGGCCGGCACGTCGCGCCCCGGGTAGCGCACGGTCACGTTCTCGAACCGGATCTCCGGCGTGCCCTGAAGGTCTGGTCCCGGCGTGCCCTCCAGCCGGATCTCCGGCGCACCGCCGCTGGGTGCCCGGTTGCTCCCCGGGGTGGTCGCGAGGGCGCCGGTCCTGGGCGCCGGTTCGTCGCTCGCCCGATCCAGTACGGCGAAGGCCGCGTCGGCGGCGGCCACCCCCTCCATCGAGGCGTGAAAACGCGTCCCCATCGCCCGCAACGGCAGGTACGCCTCCGGCGCCAGCAGCAGCACCAGCAGCGCCGTCGTCAGGTCCAGCGACCCCCCGAGCAGCCGCAGGCCGATCGGCACCGCCACCAGGGCCAACGACAGCGACGCGCACAGCTCCAGCACCAGCGACGACAGGAACGCCACCCGCAACGTGCGCATGGTGGCGCCCCGGTGCGCGTCGGCGATCTCCTTGATGACGGTGGCCTGGTAGCGGGCCCGGCCGAAGGCGCGCAGGGTGGGCAGGCCGCGTACGACGTCGAGGAAGTGCCCGCCGAGCCGCGACAGCGCCAGGTATTGTCGCTCGGTCACCGCCTTGGTGGTCATCCCGACCAGCGCGCCGAAGATCGGGATCAGCGGCAGCGTGATCAGCACGATCACCGCGCTGCCGAGGTCGGCGGCGAAGAGCCGGACCAGCACCGCCAGCGGCACCACGGCGGCCACCGCGATCGACGGCAGGTAGCCGGTCAGGTAGTCGTCGAGCCGGTCGAGGCCGCGTCCGGCCAAGGTGACGAGCTCGCCCGAGCGGTGCGCGGCGAGCCGGGCGGGGCCGAGTTCGCGCAGCCGTTCCAGCAGCCGGTGCCGCAGCGCGGACTTCACGCCCGTCGCGGTGCGCCCGCCGAAGATCCCCTGCGTCCACGCCAGCAGCGCGCGCGCGCCCACCACCGCCGCCAGCAGTGCGAGGGCGGCGGCGGTGAACCGGCCGGACAGCACCCCGGCCAGCAGCTCGGCCTGCACCAGTACGAGCAGCCCCGCCAGCATGGCGGCGGCCATGGCGCCGCCCAG
Source organism: Nonomuraea maheshkhaliensis (assembly GCF_039529435.1). Lineage (NCBI taxonomy): Bacteria > Bacillati > Actinomycetota > Actinomycetes > Streptosporangiales > Streptosporangiaceae > Nonomuraea > Nonomuraea maheshkhaliensis. Next base: position 67,722 of record NZ_BAAAMU010000056.1, on the reverse strand, counting down.
GTGGTGGCGCACCGAGCGCTCGGCCCGCATGAGAGCGAGAAGATCCTTGTGCACGTTCCCTCAGAAGAACGACGGGAGGAGCCGGACGGCGTCCTTGCCTGGCCGGAAAGTGCGCCATACCCATACTTGCGCGCCCAGCATGATGGGCGCGAACGGCAGGACCATGAGACTGAGCACATTCAGCGTGGCCGGCGGCGCGCTGTGCGCCAGCAGGTACGGCATGGCGCCCCCGACCACCCCCAGCGCCGGCAGCGCCGCGACCAGAGCCGTCGCCAGCAGCACCCGCCCCGGCCTGGTGACCCCGAACACGCCCGGCAGCCGCCAGCCCAGGAACGTCCATCCGTGCAGGGCGAACAGCAGCGTCACCACCACGCCCAGCATGAGGCCCACCGGATGCACGGGGGAGGCGGCGAAGCCGGTGGCGGCCGCGTACAGGATCATGCCCCAGCCCACCGACAGCCCCAGGGAGCCGAACGCGATCGCGCCGTCCCAGAAGCCCCGCCACAGGGCGCCGTCCAGCCGGCGGCGGAACCACAGCCCGGCGTCGCGCAGGACCCAGCACAGCAGCATGGCCACGATCAGCGGATACAGCCCGAACAGCACGTGGTGCTCCAGCAGCGGGTAGACGCCGAACAGCGTCCCGGCCACCGCCACCAGCCACACCTCGTTGGCCAGCACGTACGGTGCCACCGCGGCCACCATGCGGTCCCGGTTCGCGCGGGTCCTGCCCAGCACCGGCAGTAACAGCCCGACACCCAGATCGAACCCCTCAAGGGCGAAATATCCGGCCAGCAGCAGTGCGAAGACGACGAACCAGATCACTTCCATGCTCAGCACTCCTCAGTAGCTCAGCGCGGGGGCGCGCGTCTCGTCGCCGGCGGCGCCGAGGTCGAGTCCGTACGGGCCGCGCTTGATCACCCGCGCGATGAGGACGTAGTCGACGACGGCCAGCAGCCCCAGCACCGCCGCGAACCCGATGAGCGAGCCCGTGACCATGCCGGAGGTCAGCCCCGGCGACAGGGCGTCGGCCACGGTGAGCCGCTCCCAGATCATCCAGGGCTGCCGCCCGATCTCCCTGGCCATCCAGCCCAGGATCGACAGGACGAACGGCAGCGGCGTCATCGCGATCAGGATCGGGTGCGTCCACCGCAGCCGCGGCAGGACGGAGATCATCGGCAGCAACACGAGCAGCACGACGAGCGCGAGCAACTGCCCTATCTCGACCATGAGGCCGAGCCCCACGGCGGCCAGAGGGTCGAGGCCGGGGCCGAACTTGTCCTCCGCGACGCCGCCGAACTGCGCGTACCCGAAGCCCATGGCCAGGAAGATGCCGACGGCGGCGGTGACCACGCCGGTGCGCAGCGACCGGGTGAAGAACTCCGTGTCGGGGGTGCGCCGGCGCAGCCGCCACGCGCTCGCGCCCACCAGCACCATGCCGCCGGTGAACAGCCCCGCGCCGATCACGTGGGGGAAGGCGAAGACGAGGGCCTTGTTCGCGAGCAGGGCGCCGAAGTCGGTCAGGTGCATCCGCCCGCCGCTGACCACCGCCCCGGCCGGGTTCTGCAGGAACGAGTTGGCCACCATGACGAAGAACGCGCTCGCGTACGCGGTCAGCGTGACCGCCCAGATGCAGGCCACGTGCGCCCACTTGGGCAGCCGCCCCCATCCGAAGATCCACAGGCCCAGGAACGTGGACTCCAGGAAGAAGGCCACCAGCGTCTCCATGGCCAGCGGCGCGCCGAACACGTCGCCCGCGTACTGTGACAGCCCGCTCCAGGTGAGGCCGAACTGGAACTCCATCACCAGCCCGGTCACGATGCCGAGCGCGTAGTTGATGACGTACACCTGCCCCCAGAACCGCGTCATGGTCTCGTGCACCGGCCGGCCCGACCGCGCCCACCGCGCGTGCATGATCGCCACCAACGGTGCCAGGCCGAGCGTGAGCACCACGAACAGGAAGTGCAGGCTGCCCGTCACCGCGAACTGCGTGCGTGCCAGATCGACTACGTCCATCACCGCTCCCTCATCCCCTGATATGTAGACACTCTACATGTAGACTGGCTACATGCGAGATCGGTGTCTAGGATCGGAGTCATGAATCCGGACGCGCTGCGCGGGCACATGGACGCGCTGCTGCTCTCAGTGCTGGAGCGGGAGCCGCTGCACGGCTACGCCATCATCGAGGCGCTGCTGGAACGCAGCGGGGGCGCGCTCAACGTGCCCACGGGCACCGTCTATCCGGCGCTGCGCCGGCTGGAGCGCATCGGCTACCTGTCCAGCGAGTGGGCCACGGTCGGCGGGCGCAAGCGCCGCACCTACCGGCTCACCGCCTCGGGCAGGAGGCAACTGGAGGGGGAGCGGTCGGCCTGGCGGGAGTTCACGAACGTGATCGGCGGCGTCCTGCGCGCCGAGGCCACCGCCCAGGGGTGAGCGCCCAGGGGTGAGAGCGGAGGAACGTCAGGCGGTCCGTACGGACGCCCGCGTGATCCGCACGCACCGGGTGGCGCCGTAGATCTGCAGCCCCCACATCGCCAGGGTCACCAGGTTGGCCAGCAGGGCCGGCAGCGCGGTGAGGGTGTTGGGTGAGGTGCCGGTGCCGTACGACAGCAGCATGCTCAGGCCGACGGTGACCGGCAGCGCCGTCCAGACCAGCACGCCCAGCGACCTGGTCGCCAGCCGCGGCCGGCGGATCCAGCGCGAACCCCGGCTCAGCGCGAACGTGACGAGGCCGCCGTACACGCCGACGCCGAGCTGCACGACGTCGAGCAGCCGTGAGACGACCGACCACCAGGCCGGCTGCATCGTCCACGCCTCGTCGGTGGCCGGGTAGAGCCGCCACAGCACCGACCACATGGCCACCGTGATCGGCACGCTGACGAACAGCAGCAGACCCAGCCGCCGCCCCGAGCAGGCGGTCAGCTCGGCCTGGTAGCCGGGCGCGATCTCGGCGACCGCCCCGAACTCCGTCACCGCCAGCCGCTCGGCCTCCGCCCGGTCGAGCCCGCCGGCCTCCAGCGCCTCGGCCGTGTCGAGCAGGCTGTCTCGTGCCTCGACGACCAGGTCCCGCTTGGGTCCGTGGGGGCCGGCGAGGGCGTCGTCGAGCTCGGCCACGTAGTCGTCGATGAGCATGCCCCCCAGTGTACGAAGGCCGCCCTCGGGGTCCCATCGGGGAACCCCCTGATATTTCGGCGCTTGTCATGTAGGAAAAATCCTACATATAGTGTCCGGCATGCCGATCTCAACGATCCTCACCGTCACCGTGCCCGTCGCCGACCAGGAACGGGCCCTCGCCTTCTACACCGGCGTGCTCGGCTTCGAGACGCGCACCGACAACCCGTTCCCCTTGGGCCGCTGGCTCACCGTCGCGCCCAAGGGCGCCGAGACCACGCTGCTGCTGGCCTCCTGGTTCCCCGACATGCGGCCGATCGGCGGCCTGGTCGTCGCCGCGCCCGACCTCGACGCGCTGGCCGCCCGGCTGGCCGAGCACGAGGTCGCCTTCGAGGGGCCGGACGAGCAGCCGTGGGGCCGTCAGCTGCTCTTCCACGACCCGTTCGGCAACGGCTTCGTGGTCAGCCAGGCGTGACGGCCGACCACGTCTTCACGGCGCTGGCCAGCCCGGCCAGGCGGGAGCTGCTGCGGTTGCTGCTCGACGAGGGCGCTCAGCCCGCCGGGCGGCTGGCCGAGCGGTTCGACATGAGCAGGCCCAGCGTGTCGGAGCATCTCAAGGTGCTCAAGGACGCCGGGCTGGTCGCCGAGAGCCGCAGGGGCAGGGAACGCCACTACCGGCTGGAGGCGGGGCCGCTGATGGAGATCCGCGACTGGCTCGGCCCGTACGAACGGTTCTGGCGGGAACGGCTCGCCGGCCTCACGACCCTGCTCGACGAGATGGAGGACGACGATGTCCCACCCCGCTGACGACAAGAGCGCGATCAGGCTCGACCAGTTCATCGCGCACCCGCCCGCCAAGGTGTGGCGGGCGCTCACCGAGCCGGAGCTGGTCGCCCGCTGGCTCATGCCCAACGACTTCAAGGCGGAGGTGGGGCACCGGTTCACCTTCACCACCACGCCCAAGAGACAAGTCGGCTTCGACGGGATCGTGTACTGCCAGGTGCTGCGGATCGAGCCGGAGAAGCTGCTGAAGATCAGCTGGAGCGACGGCGGGAGCGCCGACTGGACGGTCACGTGGCGGCTGGAGCCCGAGGGGAAGGGCACCCGGCTGTTCCTCGACCACGAGGGCTTCGACCCCGGGGACGAGCTCCAGCAGCTGTCGCGGCGCATCATGGGCGGCGGCTGGCCGCGCCACTTCGGCGCCATCGAGGCCATCGCCGCCGGCCTCTGACCACCGCGCCGCCGGCAGACCCCCGGGCTCAGCGGGCCCAGATGTGGTGGACGGGGGCGGACGGTAAGGCGGGTGCGCCGGTGTGGCCGGTGGCGTGGGAGGCCGTGCTCCACAGCACCGCCGCCGCGCTGAACGCCGCCACCAGCGCGCACCACGCCGCCGCCCGCCCCATCCGCATGCCGTACCCGCAGACGAGCCACGACACCGACAGCCACCACCCGTGCCCGGCCTGGCGGCGCATCTCCATGGCCGCGAACGCGAAGTCGGCCGCGGTCGCCCGGTCGGTGGGCCGCAGGCCCGCATAGAGCGCGGCCAGGCTGTCGGGCGAGGCGCCGGGGTCGTCGCCGAGGTGGCCGTGCCCGCGCCTGGGGTGCTCGGCGGCGAGCGCGCGCCGCCGCGAGAACCAGCGCAGCATCGGCCAGCGCAGCCCCACCTGGATCCCGCGCGGCGTGAGCGCGAACGTGCAGTCCTTGACCCGCACCCCCGACGGATGGGCGAGCCCGGCGAACCGGCACGACGACAGGTCAAGCCCGAACAGCCCCAGGCTGGCCGCCTCGACCTCCCGCAGCGAGGTCACCGTCGACCTGCCGCGGCCCGTCACGGTGGCGGGCCCGCGCAGCCGCGCGCCCTCCAGGTCGGCCTGCGAGTCGGTGAGCCGCACCGTCATTGGCCCCGTCACCTCCACGCCGCGCAGGTCGACGCCGCAGCGCGCGACCGCCACGTCGAGCAGCCCGTCGGCGCGGGCCCTGGCCGCCGACAGCCGGCCGGTGGCCGACAGGTACGCGTCGGCCGCGAAGTGCGCCCCGTCGAACCCGGCGTGCCCGCTGACCTTGCGGAACGACAGCGTACGGCCGAAGCGCGCGCCCCTGAAGGTGGCGCCGTCGCCGAGCCTGGCGCCGTCGAAGGTGGCGTAGCCGTCGAACCTGGCCCGCTCGCACGACAGCCCGTGCCCGAACACGGCCTGGCTGAACAGCGCGTCGCGTGACATCACGGCCCGGTCGAGCGAGACGTGGCCGCGCACGGTGACGCCGTGGAAGGACAGCTCCCGGCTGAACCGCACGCCGGCCAGCGACACGTTGCCCTCGAACCGGGCGCCGAAGAACGAGGCCAGCCGCTCGAACGTGGCGCCGTCGAGGGACACGTCGCCCCCGAACGTCACCCCCGCCAGCTTGACGTCGCCGGTGAACCTGACCCGGTCGAGCCGGGTCCTGCCGGGCCTGGCGCCGGTGGCGTCGAGCACCCGGGACAGCAGATCGCTCGTGACGGTGGTGCCGCGCAGGTCGAGCAGGCGGCCGGGGGACAGCGCGCCGAGCGCCGCGCCGAGTTGTTCTGGGGGCAGATGTGCCAGGCAGAGGCCGGACGGCCGGCCGGCGATTCCGGTGCAACCAGCAGAATGCGCGCAGGTGACCCAGTCCATGCATGGGTGATACCCGCCGCGGCCGATGTCAAGGTTCGGTGATTTCATGTTCTCTCCACTTTTATGTGGAAATATGCGAGCTAAATTGCCTCTAAAGTGCGTGACATGCGAGCTTTATCCCAAGCCTCCTTGGCCGCCCTCCTCGCGGTGGCCTTGTGCGCAGGTCCCGCGGCCGCCGAACCGGCGGCGCCCTGCGACACCCCGGCCACCCACCGCATCGCCCAGGTGCAGGGTGACGGTGACGCCACCCCGCTGGCCGGCCAGACGGTGCGGGTCGAGGGGATCGTCACCGGCGACTTCCAGCGCTCCGACCAGCTGAGCGGGTTCTTCCTCCAGGATCCGAGCCCCGACGCCGACCCGCGGACGTCCGAGGGGCTGTTCGCCTTCGCCAGGGACACGGTCAAGGACGTCCAGCCCGGTGACCGGGTCCTCGTGAGCGGCCGGGCGATCGAGTTCAACGGCTGGACCGAGCTGTCGCCGGTCACCGCCGTGGACGTGTGCGGCACCGGCAAGGTGAAGGCGCAGTCGTACCGGCTGCCCTCCGACGGGCTTGAGCCCGTCGAGAACATGCTGCTGACCTTCCCGCAGCCGCTGACCGTGAGCGAGCACTTCAACCTCGGCCGCTTCGGCGAGGTCGTGCTCTCCTCGCAGGGGCGGCTGTTCCAGCCGACCGACCGCCGCGGGGTGGACGCCGCGCGGAACGAGCGCCGCTCCCTGCTCGTCGACGACGGCTCCACCCGCGAGAACCCTGCCGCCCTACCGCCCATCGTGCGCACGGGCGCCGTGGCCGTCGGCGTGACAGGCGTTCTCGGGTACGGGTTCGGCTCCTACCGCCTGCAACCCACCAAGCCCGTGAGCTACCTGAACGCCAACCCGCGCCCGCCCAAGCCGTCCCCGGTCGTGGGCAACGTCAAGGTGGCCTCGTTCAACACGCTGAACTGGTTCACCACCCTCGGCTCCAGGGGCGCGAGCAACGCCGTGGAGCAGCAGCGCCAGCTCGCCAAACTGGTCGCCGCGCTCAAGGGGCTGAACGCCGACGCGGTGGCCCTCATGGAGGTCGAGAACAACGGCCAGACCGCCTTGCAGGCGCTCGTGGACGCCGTCAACGCCGAGGTCGGAGCCGGTACGTACGCCGCGCTCGCGCACCCGTTCCCCGGCACCGACGCCATCCAGGTCGGCCTCATCTACAAGCCCGCCAAGCTGACCCCCGTCGGCGAGCCCAAAGCCTCGCAGGACGCCGTGTTCAGCCGCCCGCCGCTGATCCAGACCTTCCGCAGGAAGAGCGGCGGCCAGCCGTTCACCATGCTGGTCAACCACTTGAAGTCCAAGGGCAGCTGCCCGGCGAGCGGCCCCGACGCCGACCAGGGCGACGGGCAGAGCTGCTGGAACCCCACCCGCGTGGCCCAGGCCCAGGCGCTGCTCGGCATCGTCGCGGACCAGGACCTGCCCAACCCGATCGTGCTCGGCGACCTCAACGCCTACGGCGAGGAGGACCCGATCGAAACCCTGGAGGCGGGCGGCCTGACCAGCGTCACGAAGAGGTTCGTGCCCGAGCCGCAGCGCTACAGCTACCTCTTCGACGGGCTGGCGGGTGAGCTCGACCACGCCCTCGTCGGCAAGCAGCTGCTCAAGCGGGTGACGAGCGCGACGATCTGGCACATCAACTCCGACGAGCCGCGCATCCGCGACTACAACCAGGAGTTCAACCCGCCCGGCCTCTACCAGCCGGACGCCTACCGCTCCTCCGACCACGATCCGCTGGTCATCGGCCTGACGCTGCCCGGCGGTCGCTGAACCCGCGCGCGGGCGCGGCACGCACGGGGCCGCGCCCGCCGCCGGGCATGGAATGCTGGTGCCGGGTACGTGGTTGAAACCGATGCACTTCAGCGACAAACCGCATGACAGCGACAACGAGCGAGGAGCCACTTGTGGCGACTATCGAAGTAACAGAGAAGAACTTCAACGACATCGCCGACAAGGGGATCGTGCTGCTCGACTTCTGGGCCGAGTGGTGCCCGCCGTGCAAGAAGTTCGGGCCGATCTTCGAGCAGGCGTCCGACAAGCACGACGACATCACCTTCGGCAAGATCGACACCGACGCCGAGCAGGGGCTCGCGCAGGGATTCGACATCACCTCGATCCCCACGCTGATGGCGATCCGTGACGGCATCGTCGTCTTCGCGCAGGCCGGCGCCATCCCCGGGCCCGCGCTCGAAGACCTCATCCGCCAGGTGAAGGCGCTCGACATGGACGCGATCAGGGCCGAGCTCAGCGAGGAGCTGAAGAGCGCCCAGCAGAACTGACCTTCCCCGCGGAAAGACCCCGCCCACGTGAGCGGGGTCTTAGCGTGTCCAGGGGCCCTCAGGGCTTGCGGCCGACCCCCACGTAGCCGAACGTGATGCCGTTCCCGGGCGCGTCCGGGTCCTCGGGACGCCAGCCGTTCGGGTACGTCAGTCCCGGCTCCGCCAGCTCGTAGCCCTCGAAGAAGCGCAGGACCTCGTCCCGCGTGCGCAGGTTGAGCGCGGCGGTGGCCTTGCGGTAGATCTCCAGGGCCTGCGGGGTGGTGTCCGGCGTGCTGTCCACGGCGTGGCTGATGACCAGGTAGCTGCCGGGCGCGCTGGCCTCGCGCAGCCTCGTCACCACGTCGTAGGCGTCGTCGTCGGGGATGAAGTGCAGGATCGCCAGCATCAGGAACGCCACGGGCTGCTCGAAGTTCACCATCGTGCCGAGCTTGTCCAGCAGCGCCTCGGGCTCACGCACGTCGGCCTGGAGGAAGTCCACGTTGTCCCGCCTGGCCAGCAGCGCCCTGCCGTGCACGCACACCACGGAGTCGTAGTCCACGTACACCACGCGCGCCTCAGGGGCGATCTCGTGAGTGTTGCCCTGAGTGGGCAGCCCGGCGCCCAGGTCCACGATCTGCCTGACGCCCTGGTCCACCAGGTGCCGCACCGCCCGCCGCAGGAACGCCCGGTTCGCGCGAGCGCCCTCCTTGGTGTGCGGGAACGTCTGGAGGATCTGCTCCGCGGCGGCCCGGTCGGCCGCGAAGTTGTCCTTGCCGTCGAGGAAATAGTCGTACATTCGCGCGACGTTGGGGACGTTCGGGTCGACCCCCTCTGGAGCATTATCCACGGATCATCTCCCGAAAAATTGATATCTATCGGGGCGATCATAGCCCTGGAATCCCAGGGTTCACCGAGGGTTCTTCACGTACGGCGATGAGACCTGAATCACTTTTCATCTCAGCCGTTCACCCGCGCATGCCCGGCCGGGCGAGGGTCGCCGCCGGGAGCCCGGCGGCGACGGAGCCTCGGCAGGTCAGCCGCGGTAGAGCTCTGCCACGCGGAAGGCCAGGTCGAGCGACTGGCTGCGGTTGAGCCTGGGGTCGCACGCCGTCTCGTAGCGGGTCGCGAGGTCGGTCTCGCCGATCTCGTGCCCGCCGCCGACACACTCGGTCACGTCGTCGCCGGTGAACTCGATGTGGATGCCTCCGGGGTGCGTGCCGAGCGAGCGGTGCACCTCGAAGAAGCCGGCCACCTCGTCCAGCACGTCGTCCACGCGGCGGGTCTTGTGCCCGCTGGGCGCCTCGAACGTGTTGCCGTGCATCGGGTCGCAGATCCAGGCCACCCGGGCGCCGGTCGCGGTGACCTCCTTGACCAGCGCGGGCAGGTGCTCGCGGATCTTGGAGGCGCCCATGCGGGTGATGAACGTGAGCCGCCCGGCCTCGTTGCCCGGATTGAGCTTGTCGATGAGCGCCAGCGCCTCCTCCGGCGTCGTCGTCGGGCCGAGCTTGACGCCGATCGGGTTGCGGATCTTGGAGAAGAACTCGACGTGGGCCCCGTCGAGCTGGCGGGTGCGCTCGCCGATCCAGACCATGTGCGCCGACACGTCGTAGGGCAGGCCCGTACGCGAGTCGATGCGGGTGAGCGCCTGGTCGTAGTCGAGGATCAGAGCCTCGTGCGAGGAGTAGAACTCGACCGTGTGGAACTCCTCGGGGTCGGCCCCGCAGGCCCGCATGAACGCGAGAGCCTGGTCGATCTCCCTGGCCAGTTGCTCGTAACGGCGGCCGGCGGGCGACTCGCCCACGAAGTCCTGGTTCCAGGCGTGCACCTGGCGCAGGTCGGCGTAGCCGCCCTTGGTGAAGGCCCGGGCCAGGTTGAGCGTCACGGCCGAGGAGTGGTACGCCTTGAGCAGCCGCCACGGATCGGGCCTGCGCGCCTCGGGGGTGAAGTCGAAGCCGTTGACCATGTCGCCCCGGTAGGCGGGCAGCTCGACCCCGCCCCGGGTCTCGGTGCCCTTCGAACGCGGCTTGGCGAACTGGCCCGCGACCCGGCCGATCTTGACCACCGGCACCCGGCCGGCGTAGGTCAGCACGATGGCCATCTGCAGCAAGGTCTTCAGCTTTTGGCGCACGTTGTCGGCCGTGGCGCCGGAGAAGGTCTCGGCGCAGTCGCCGCCCTGAAGGACGAACGCCTCACCGCGCGCGACGGCGGCCAGCTGCTCCTTGAGCTGGTCGCATTCGCCGGCGAAGACCAATGGGGGCAGGCCGCCGAGCTCGGCGACAACCTTGTCGAGCTCGCCGCGGTCTGGCCAGTCAGGCTGCTGCGCCGCGGGGAGGGCTCGCCAGGTATCGAGGTCCACTAGATTGCTGCTCACGAGATACGAGGGTATTCCACTGGCCCGGCCCCACCGACCCTCATGTCCACGTTGTGAGAATGCGGTTATACCCATACGAACCCAGAGGCGGTCAAAGTTCCTTTACCGCCACGTGCTCGGGTCTGACACCGTGGCCGATGAAGCGCGGCGCCAGCAGGCCGACCAGGGGAATTCTGGTCAGATCGCGCGGCAGCCCGGTCGGGTCGATCCGCCGCCGCAGCGCCGGGCCGATGACCCGGTTCTGCACCAGCCGCTGGGCCGCCTGGGTCACCCTGGTCGGGAGCATGCGCCGGCGTTGCAGCCGGTGCAGCGTCCGCTCGGGGATCGGCGCGCCCGCCTTGAGCGCGCCCGCCAGCAGGTTGGCGGTGGCCACCGCGTCCTGCACGGCCAGGTTGATGCCGACCCCGAAGACCGGCGACATCGCGTGCGCGGCGTCCCCGATGCACAGAAACCCCGGCCGGTGCCAGCGGCGCAGCCGGTCGAGCCGGACGGTCAGCACGCTGACGTCGTCGTAGCCGCCGATCCCGGCCACCCGGTCGGCCAGCCACGGCATCAGCCTGGCCACGGGCTCGCGCAGCGCGTCGATGCCCTGCCGGCGCATCTCTTCGTAGCCGCCCTTGAGCACGAGGTAGGCCAGCTGCCAGTAGCTCTCGCGGTTGATCGCGACCATCATGCGCCCGCCGGCGATGCGCAGGAACGTGTCGTCCCTGTCGGTCTCGTGGCGGGGCAGCCGGAACCAGACCACGTCCATCGGCGCGCCGAGGTTCTCGGGCACCAGGCCCGCGCGGGCGCGCAGCACCGAGTGCCGCCCGTCGGCGGCCACCGTCAGGTCCGCCCTGATCTCGTGCTCGCCTGAGTCGTCGCGGTAACGCAGCCCGCGGACGGCGCCGCCCTCGCGGATCAGGTCGTACGCCTCGGCGTTCATCAGCAGCCGGAACCCCGGGTAGCGCTCGGCCGCCGACGTGATGAGCGTGAGGAAGTCCCACTGCGGCACGAACGCGATGTACTTGTAGGCGCCGCGCAGCCCGCGCAGGTCGGCCAGCCTGACCTCACCGGCGTCGGTGACCAGGTTGAGCTCGTACGTCTTGCGGTGCGGGAGCTTCAGGAACTCCGGCGCCAGTCCCAGCTCGTCGAGCACCTGCAGCGTCGAGGGGTGGATCGTGTCACCCCGGAAGTCGCGCAGGAAGTCGCCGTGCTTCTCCAGCAGCGTCACCTCGACGCCCGCTCTGGCCAGCAGCAGGGCCAGCATCGCTCCGGCGGGTCCGCCGCCGGCTATCACACATCCCATAATTCATCACCCAATGAGATTGTCTCATGTTGCGGGAAAAGAGCAAGACCGGAAACCATCCGCCATGCCCGAACGGCCGAAGTACATGCGTGAGCCGCCTCTCACCGCAGGGAGTGGACGATGAAGGACGAACTCCACACCCTCTCTGGCGCCTACGCCGTGCACGCACTGCCGTACGCCGAGTGGGTGCGGTTCGAGCAGCACCTGCACGTGTGCCAGGGCTGCTCGGACGAGGTGCGACGCCTGCGCGAGACCGCCGCGAAACTGGCCGAGTCGGTGGCCGAGCCGCCGCCCACGGGGCTGCGCGGTCGCCTGCTCGCCGCCGCGCATCGCTCACGCGGCCCCGAGAGCCGTCCCGATGACGCCCACCACCCCGCCGCCCGCCCCGGACCCTGGCCGGGCTCGCCGGCCGGGCCGCACATCACCGGGACCGAGCCGCCCGCCACCGCCGGCGGGCCGCACATTGCGGCAGGCGGGCCGTACGTCACCGCCGACGCGGACATCGCCGCGGGCGGGCCGTACCTGGTCGCGGACGGCGGGGTGCCGGTGCCGCGGCGGCGGCGGACGAAGGTCATGGCGGGGCGGCGGCCGTCGCGCTGGGCGTGGTCGCCTTCGACGCCCGCCGCGACCTGGAGGAGGCCGCCACCAGGAACGAGCGGCTGGTCGCGGTGCTGGCCGCGCCCGACGCCGAGACGCTGCGCCGGCTGATCGCCTCCGGCGGCACGGGCACGATCGTCATCTCGCGGGACGAGGGCCGGGTGCTGTTCACCTCGTCGGGCCTGCCGGAGCTGCCCGCCACGAAGGCGTACGAGCTGTGGCTGATGGACCCGGCCGGCCCCCGCCCCGCAGGGCTGCTGCACAGGGGTGCGGACGGGATGACCGCCCCCCTGGTGCTCGTGGCGCTGAAGCGCGACGACCGCGTCGCGCTGACCGTCGAGCCAGCAGGCGGCTCCGACCGCCCGACCACCCGCCCGATCATGCTGGCGGAACTGCCGCGCGCCTGACCGCCCGCACCCCATCGCCCGCACCCCCATCGCCCGCACCCCCGTCGCGCGCATCCCCCTGCACGCACTCCACCGCGCGGACCTGCGCGCGTGACCTGATCATGGCGGGTCCGATCGGGACATATCCCGAATCGGGCGGGTTTGATGGGGTTTGGGGATGGACGCGCGGGCAGCGCCGGTCCGATAGTGCTGATCATGCGTATCTTCGCGGCCCTCACTCTGGCCGCCGCCACGTTATGCCTCTCCCCGGCCGCCCCCGCGAGCGCCGCCGAGCCGGGATCGGCCACCGTCGTGCCCGTGCAGGTCACGGGCACGACCGCCAAGCGGTTCAACCTGATCGTCATGGGCGACGGCTACACCGAGGCCGAGCAGGAGAAGTTCCGGGCCGACACCGACCGGCACCTCAACGTCATGTGGTCGATCGAGCCGTTCAAGTCCTACCGCAACTACATCAACGTCTACCGGATCGACATCGTCTCGGGGGAGTCGGGCATCAGCTGCGACCCCGGCCTCGACGCGCCGCGCAGGACGACCCCGCTGAGCATGGGCTTCTGGGGCCAGTGCAACCCGGGCAGCGTCCAGCGCCTGATCACCATGGACAACGCCGCCGCCACCCGCTACGCGAACATGGTCACCGGCACCTCCTCGGCCAACCGGCAGATCCTCGCGCTCGGCAACAGCGGCACGTACGGCGGCGCGGGCGGCTCGTACGCCACCGCCTCGGGCAGCAACAGCATGTCCGCCCTGATCAGCCCGCACGAGCTGGGCCACTCCCTGGGCGGGCTGCAGGACGAGTACGACTACTACCAGCGCGGCGTCCCCGGCGGCGCCTACACGGGCCCCGAGCCGTCCAGCGCCCACCACACGCTGCTCACCGAGCGCGAGATGAGCGACCAGCGCAGGAAGTGGTGGCGCTGGCTGGGCGAGCCCAGCGAGTCGGGCGGCCCGATCGGCCGCTACGAGGGCGGCATGTACGCGACCACCGGCGTGTGGCGGCCCAGCGCCCACTCGATGATGAAGACCCTCGGCTACTACTTCGACCAGGTCAGCCGCGAGGTCATGGTGCGCAGCATCACCGCCAAGACGATGGTCGTCCAGGACGCCACGCCCTCGGGCGCGCCGGTCGGCGCGGACCGGGTGCTGTGGGTCGAGCCGATGCGCCCCGTCGGCCACTCCCTGGTCACCACCTGGAACGTGGACGGCCGGGACCTGCCGGGCGACCGCGACTCCCTCGACCTGCGCGAGCTCGGCCTGGCCCAGGGCCGGCACACGGTCACCGCGACCGTCTCCGACCCCACCGAGTTCGTCCGCGACCCGGCCGTCAGGGCGGCCATGACCAGGTCCCGCACCTGGACGGTGGACACCGCGATCACCACCCCGCCGGACGCCACCGAGCCCGCGTTCGTCTCCTCAACCCCCACCGACCGGCCGCTCGGCCGCGACGACGTCGTCTACGTGGAGACCACGCACCCCGCCCAGACCGTCCCCCAGGTCACCTGGACGCTGAACGGCACCCGGTACGAGGGCACCGACCTGGACCTCGGCGAGCTGGACCTGAAGCCCGGCACGCACACCCTCACCGCCGCCCTCGGTGCAAGCACGCTGACCTGGACGATCGACGCCACAAGCCCGGCCACCGCGTACGAGCTGTCGCGCCCGCTGGCCCGCTCCGGCCACACCTACGTCTACAACGGCCCCTTCACCATGCGGCTCACCGGCACCGACGACAAGGACGGCTACGTCGTGTCGGAGTCGCGGGTGGACGGCGACGGCTGGTTCAACTACTTCGGCTGGCCCACCTCGTCCGAGCTGCCGTGGACGTTCACGGAGCAGGGCACGACGATCGACTCGCTCGTGTACGGCAAGCTGCCGCGCGGCCGGCACACGATCGAGTACCGCTCGATCGACGCGGCCGGCAACTACGGCAAGCCGGACAAGTTCACCGTCACCACGATCGCCCCGCCGCCCGCCTGCACCCGCACCGTCACCGGCGTGCACCGCGGCGCGCTCGTCGTGTCCTCCGGGGTCACCTGCCTCGACGGCGCCGAGGTGACGGGGGCGGTCACGGTCAGGCCGGGCGCCTCGCTCGTCGTCACCGGCGGCCGCGTCACCGGCGCGCTCACCGCCGCGGGGGCCGCGCAGGTGCACCTGCTCGGCACGCGCGTCAGCGGCGCGCTCGCCGTGAGCGGCGCGGGCAACCTCACCGTCGTGGGCGCCGACCTGCGCGGCGCCGCGCTGCTGAGCGGCAACACCGCGCCGATCCTGTCGGGCAGCACGATCGCGGGCGCGCTCGCCTGCTCCGGCACCATGCCGGTCGACCTCGGCGTGCCCAACACGGTCAAGGGCGGCGGCGCCTGCGCCGACCTAGCCGACGGCTCCGGGGGACGCGCGTACGAGGCGGTCGAGCACCTCGGTCAGTGAGGCCGTGGCGAGGTCGCAGACCCTGGCGTACTCGTCCTTCGGGTACTGCCGGGGTCCGTTCTCGATCAGCAGGATCAGGTAGAGGTAGGCCCGGTAGAGGTCGAGCCGGACCATCGCGGCGGGCGTGAGCTCCAGCGGCGTCACCTCGCGGTAGCCCGCCAGCAGCGGATCGTCCTCGCTCAGCTCGCCGAAGATCGTCGGGGGGACGAACTCGGCGAGCGGGTCGCCCCAGAAGGCGCGCTCGTGGTCGATGATCGCCTCGATCCGCGGCGTGCCGCGCAGGTCGAGGAAGACGTTGCCGGGCCACACGTCGAAGTGCACCAGCCGCGGCGTCGTCACCTCGTCCAGCACGGGCGCCGCGGCCTCGAACACCTCCATGATCGCCGCGGTCGGCAGCGGCAGCGGCGTGGGGAAGCATTCGGTGTCGCCCAGCAGCGCCGCCACCATGGCCAGGAACGCCTCCCGCCACGTCGCGCCCACGATGCCGGCGTGCGGATAGCCGAACACCTCGCCCGTCACCGCGTTGAACCTGGCCAGATGCCCGCCCAGCTCCCGGCGCAGCGCCGCCTCGCCCTCGGGCTTGACGTCGTTCCACGACACGCCGTCGAGCGCGTCCAGCAGCAGGTAGTCGCCGCCCAGCACCGGATCGTCGAAGCCGGCCCGCAGCAGCCCCGCCACCGGCACGCCCGCCTCCAGCGCCAGGGCGATGGCGGCGGCCTCCATGCGCAGCAGGTTGGTCTCGTAGCTGAGCTGGCGCAGCTCGGGCGGCGGCGACAACTTGAGCACCGCCTCCCTGCCGTCCTCCAGCTTCAGCCGCCAGACGGCGTTGGCGTAGCCGTCGGTCAGCTCGGTGGCGCTGGTGACGCCCGTGCCGATCGCCCGCCTGACGAGCGCGTCGAGCTCGGCGGGCGGTAACCGGCGCTTGGTCCTGCTGTCCACGGGGCCCCTTTCGTGTCTGTCAGGCGGACTCGCGCCGCACCAGATGGGTGTCGAGGATCACGACGGGCTGGCGCAGCTGCTCGCCGTTGATCCTGGCCACCAGGAGTTGCGCCATCTGACGGCCCATCGCCTCGGTCGGCTGGTGGACGGTGGTCAGCGGCGGGTCGGCGTGCAGCGCGGCCTTGGAGTCGTCGAACCCGATCACGGCGACGTCGCCGGGGATCGCCCGGCCCTGGGCCTTGAGCACGCGCATCGCGCCCAGCGCCATCGGGTCGGACGCGGCGAAGACCGCGTCGAGGTCGGGATGATCCCGCAGCAGCTCGGTCATCGCCGTGGCGCCGCTGTGCTCGGAGAAGTCGCCGTAGGCCACCAGCTCGGGCAGGCGGGAGGGCAGCAGCGCGTCGCGGTATCCGGCGAGCCGGTCGACGCCCACGCCCATGTCCTGCGACCCGGCGATCGTGGCGATGGCGGTGCGGCCGAGGCCCAGCAGGTGTTTGACCGCCTGCCGGGCCCCTGCCCTGTTGTCCATGTCCACGTAGCTGTAGGGGTCGAGGCCGACGGGCCGGCCGCCGAGCACGGTCGGCACGCCCATCGCCTCCAGCCGCCCCGGCAGCGGGTCGGCGCCGTGCAGCGACAGCAGCAGCACGCCGTCGACGTGCTGCCCCGTCAGATAGTGCTCCAGCCGCGCGTGCTCCTCAGGGGTGCGCGCCATCGCCAGGATGAGCTGCAAGCCGGTCTCGGCCAGCGCCGAGCCGATGCCGCGGATCGTGCCCGCGAAGTACGGCTCGTCGAAGACCCGGAACTGCGACTCGGACACCACCAGCGCCACGGTGTCCGTGCGGCGCGTGACCAGGGCCCGCGCCGCACGGTTGGGCACATAGCCCAGCTCGCTGATGGCCAGCTCGACGGCCTCGCGGGCCTTGGCGCTGACGTTCGGCGAGCCGTTGATGACTCTCGACACCGTGCCCCGGCCCACGCCGGCCCGGGCAGCGACTGCCTCAAGAGTCGGTCGGTTCATGTGGCCTATTCTGCCGGATGATCTCCGCGTACCAGAGCGCGCTGTCCTTGAGCAGACGTTCCTGCGTCTCGAAGTCCACGTGGACCAGGCCGAACCGCTTGCCGTAGCCCCAGGCCCACTCGAAGTTGTCCATCAACGACCAGGCGAAATAGCCCTCCAGGGGCACGCCCGCCTCGATCGCCTCCTTGCACGCGCCCAGGTGCGCCTCCACGTACGCGCGCCGCTCCCGGTCGTGGACCCGGCCGTCGGTGAGCACGTCGTCGAAGGCGGCGCCGTTCTCCGAGACCACCATCGCGATCGGCGGGTAGTCCCGCATCACCCGGGTGAGCACCTCCACCAGGCCGGCCTCGTCGATCTCCCAGCCCATCGCGGTGACCGGCCGGCCGCCGTCGACGAACGACACGTGCTCGCTGCCCACCCATGGGGAGGCCGAGTCCGTGGGGGCCGCCGCCGCCGACGCCTTGCCGCCCGGAGCCCCTGAGACGGTGAAGCGGCTGTAGTAGTTGACGAGCAGGACGTCGATCGGCGCGCCGATGGTCTTCATGTCGCCGGGCTGGATGAAGTCCTCCGGCTCCATCCGCAGGTCCGCCAGCACGTCCTCCGGATAACGCCCGGTCAGCAGGGCGTCGAGGAAGAACCGGTTCTGCAGCCCGTCGATGCGCCGGGCCGCGTCCAGGTCGCGCTCGCTGTCGGTCTCCGGGGTGACCGCGTACAGGTTCACGCAGCCGCCGACGCGGCGGGCGTTCATCGCCTGCACGGCCAGCCCGTGGGCCAGGTTGAGGTGGTGCGCGCCCCTGATCGCGTTCTGCGGCTCGCGCCTGCCCGGGGCGTGCTCCCCGGAGGCGTAGCCGAGAAACGCGGCGCACCACGGCTCGTTGACGGTGCTCCACGTGTGCACCCGGTCCTTCAGCGCCTCGTGCACGGCCGCCGCGTAGTCCGCGAACCGGTAGGCCGTGTCACGGTCCGGCCAGCCGCCCTGGTCCTCCAGCGCCTGGGGCAGGTCCCAGTGGTAGAGGGTGAGCCAGGGGTCGATGCCGTGCTCCAGCAGCTCGTCGGTGAGCCGCCGGTAGAAGTCCAGGCCCTTCTGGTTGATCGCGCCGGAGCCGGTCGGCTGGATCCGCGGCCACGACACCGAGAACCGGTAGGCGGTCAGCCCCAGCTCCGCCATGATCGCGACGTCTTCCGCGAACCGGTGGTAGTGATCCATGGCAACGTCACCATGATGGCCGTTCAGCACCCTGCCCGGCGTCTTGGTGAAGGTGTCCCAGATGGAGACGCCGCGCCCGTCCTCGGTGACGGCGCCCTCGATCTGGTACGCCGACGTCGCCGCGCCGAACGAGAAACCAGGAGGGAAGCACAGGTCGGAACGCGTCTGTTCCTCTTGAGTCGTCACGCCTTGACCGCACCTTCCATGAGTCCGCCGACGATCTGACGGCCGAATGCGACGAATACCGCGATGAGCGGGATGATGGACAGCGCCGTGCCCGCGAAGATCAACGTGTAGTTCGTGGAGAACCTGGCGTTGAGCGAGGTGATCGCGATCTGCACGGTCGGGTTGTCCGGGGTGAGCACGATCAGTGGCCACATGAAGTCGTTCCACATGAGCATGAACGTGTTGATGCCGAGCACGGCCATTCCTGGCCGCACGGCGGGCAGCACGACGTTCCACCAGATGCGCAGCGTGGCGGCGCCGTCCACCCGGGCGGCCTCGACCAGCTCCATCGGCACGGCCTGGCGCGTGTACTGCGTCATCAGGAACACGCCGAACCCGTTGAGCAGGTACGGCAGGATGACCGCCTTGAGCGTGCCCGTCCACTCCAGGCTCACCATGAGCCGGTAGAGCGGCACCACGCCCATCTGCTGCAGCGGCACCGCCATCGTCAGCAGCACCAGGACCAGCAGCAGGTTGCGGCCCCTGAAGTCGAGGTTGGCGAACGAGAAGCCCGCCAGCGTGGAGATGATCACCACGGAGACGGTGACGACGGTCGCCACGATGAACGAGTTCGTCAGCCCCAGCAGGAACTTGGCGTCCTCGTTGTTGAGCAC
Source organism: Nonomuraea maheshkhaliensis (assembly GCF_039529435.1). Lineage (NCBI taxonomy): Bacteria > Bacillati > Actinomycetota > Actinomycetes > Streptosporangiales > Streptosporangiaceae > Nonomuraea > Nonomuraea maheshkhaliensis. The sequence goes on along the minus strand of NZ_BAAAMU010000056.1, from coordinate 48,597 downwards.
CGCGACGATGTTCTCGCCGAGGTTGCCGCCCGGCAGGAACGGCGGCGGCACCGCCACCGCGTCGGCGTTGGTGCGCGAGGCGATGACCAGCATCCAGTACAGCGGGAACGCCGACAGGAAGACCGCCAGGGCCAGCATCACCCTGGTGAGGATGGTCGGTGACCAGTTGGTCATTTCGTGCCCCCGATCCTGCGCACGAACAGGAAGTTGATCGCCGCTCCGATGAGAATCAGCAGGAACAGCAGCCAGGCGGCGGCCGCGGCGTAGCCGTAGTCGAACTCGCGGAAGCCCTGCTTGACGATGAACATGGCCACCGTCTGGAACTGGCCCTGCGAGCCGCCGTCGACGTTGCCGTTGTAGAACGTGGTCGGCTCGGAGAACAGCGTCAGCCCGCCGATCGTCGAGTTGAGCACCACGAAGATCATGGTCGGACGCAGCATCGGCAGCGTGATCTGCCAGAACTGCCTGCGCCTGGACGCGCCGTCGATCGCGGCGGCCTCGTACAGGTCGCGCGGGATCGTCTGCATGCCGGCCAGGAAGATGATCGCGTTGTAGCCGGTCCAGCGCCAGTCGACCATGGTGGCGATGGCGATCCAGGACGGGACGCGCTCGGCCCGCCAGTTGGTGTTCTCCACGCCGAACGCGCCCAGGATCCAGTTGACCAGGCCCCAGTCGCGGGCGTACAGCTGCGTGAACACCACCGCGACCGCGACCACCGACGTGACGAGCGGCAGCAGCACGCTCATCCGGATCGCCAGGCGGAACCTGAAGCGCTTGTTCAGCGCGTTGGCCAGGAACAGCGCCAGCAACATCTGGGGGACGGTGGCGATGACGAACATGCCCACGGTGTTCACCACGGCACGCCAGAAGTCGTCGTCCGCCAGCAGCGCGGCGTAGTTGTCCAGCCCGGCCCACTCCGTGGTCCCGGCCAGGTCGTAGTCGTAGAGCGAGTAGTAGAGCGTGAAGGCCAGCGGGAACAGCCCGAAGGCGGCGAACAACAGGAAGTAGGGAGACACCAGGGCGTACGGCATCGCCTTGACGTCCATCTTGGAACGCCAGCGGCGGCCGGGCGGACGATCACGGTGATGAGGGTTCCGTGCCGCCCGCGTTAGGGTGTCGAGGCTCATACCAGACCTTTCAGCGGCGACATGCCCGGCCCGCTCGTGGCGGGCCGGGCGGGACGGTCATCAGCCCGCGGCCTTGACCGCGTCGTCGACCAGCTGCTGCCAGGCCTTGTCGTACGGGACGGAGCCGTCGTCCATGCCCTGGATGACCGACTCGATGGCGTTCTTGACCTGGGCGTGCTTCACGCCGAGGAAGACCGGCTGGAGGCTCGACGCCGACTTGGCGAAGATCTCACCGATGGGGGCGTTGTTGAAGAACTCGTTCTTGGCGCCCTGCACCGCCGGGTCCTGCTGCGCCTTCGTGTTGCTCGGCATGTTGCCGAAGTCGGTGAAGATGCTCGCTTCGGTCTGCGCCTGCGTCAGGTAGTCCGCGACCTGGGCGGCCTCCTTCGGGTGCTTCGACTGCTTCGGCACGGCCAGCCAGGAGCCGCCCCAGTTCCCGCCCCCGCCGGGCACGGAGGCCACGTCCCACTTGCCCGCGCCCGCGTCGCCCGCGTTGCCGCTGACCACGCCGAGCATCCAGGACGGGCAGCCGACCGTGGCGAACGCGCCCTTCTGGGTGCCCGCCGCCCACTCGTCGGTGAAGTTGCGCAGCTTGGCGGTCAGGCCCTGCTGGCTCATCTTCGAGGCGAAGTCGAAGCCCGCCTTCACCGCCGGGTTCTTGTCGACGATGAGGTTGTTGTCCTTGTCGAAGTAGGTGACGTTGCCGTTCTTGGCCGCCTCCTGATACAGGACCACCTGGTAGAGGGTGTTGGTCCCGTCAGCCCACTTGGTGTCCTTGACCTTCGCCTGGAACTGCTGGCCCACCTTCATGAACTCGTCCCACGTCGGCCACAGCGCGCCGACCTCCTCACGGTCCGTGGCCAGGCCGGCCTTCTTGAACAGGTCCGTGCGGTAGCAGATGCTCATGCCGCCGATGTCGGTGCCCAGGCCGAACAGCTTGCCGTCGGCGGCGACGCCGTTCTCCCACTTCCACGCGGGGAAGTCGGCCTTGCGCGACTCCAGGCCGAACTCCTTCAGGTCGGCCCACCATTCCGGGTGCGCCTTGGCCAGGCCCATGCCGCCCTCGTCGATGCCGACCACGTCACCGGCGCCGTTGCCCGCCTGCAGCCACTGGATCATCTGCGGCCAGTACTGCTGCTCGAACTGGTCGGTGAGGTGCTCTTCCTTGATCTGGATGTCCTTGTGCTCGGCGTTCCACTTCGTGATGGCGTTCTTGTAGCCGAAGTTGGTGCCGCCGCCGAAGGTCTGCACGCGGATCGTGACGGGCTCAGCGGCCGCCGACGAGGCTGGAGCGCTGGACTCCGGGGTGCTGCCGGAGCCGCAGGACGCGACGGTGAGCGCCGCCGCGGCCAGGGCCGAGGCCACGGCAAGACCGCCGCGACGCTTGCTGATCATCATGGTGGACCCCTTCTCGGGTGACTGGGTTGGGGGAGTGCACCGCGGTACCCCGCTCCGCCGCGGTGGGAGTCTTTGGGAGCGCTCCCACAAAGGGTGCACTTAGCGGCTCTGCCCGTCAATCCCGCGAAACGGAACCGTTACCAATGGGGCGGTTTAGCTGCTCTGAACGGGACTTGCGTGGCGAAACCTCACAAAGGCCCGTTTGGGAGCGCTCCCATCTCAAGAGGCACCATTCGTGTCACATCCAGGGCAATGTCACCCAGAGTGAGCCTCAGCCGCGTCGGCGAGTGGCGCCTGCGGCGAGGGGCGTCCGGGCGGGTGGCGTTCCAGGATCTAGGAGGTGACATCTCGGGAAGCGGCGGCAGCGGCGCGCCTCTCCAGCAGGGCCCGCTCACGCGCGTTACGGGTCATGCCCGCCGCCCGCTCGAACTCCGCCCGCGCCTCCGCCGTCCGCCCCAGCTTGACCAGCAGATCCCCGCGTACGCTCGGCAGCAGGTGGTAGTCCTTCAGCGCCGGCTCGTCCACGATCTGGTCGAGCAGCCCGAGTCCGACGGCCGGTCCGTACGCCATCGACAGCGCCACCGCCCGGTTGAGCTCGACGACGGGGGAGCGGGACAGGCGGGCCAGCGCCTCGTACAGGCTCGCGATGCGCACCCAGTCGGTCTCCTCGGGGGCGGTCGCCCGCGCATGACAGGCGGCGATGGCGGCCTGCAGCGTGTACGGCCCCAGCCCTGCGGTGGCTTCCCCGGCTCCGCCCGGCCCTGCGGTGGCTTCCCCGGCTCCGCCCGCTCCTCGACCCCTGCCCCGTGCCGCGCCGCCACCCGGACTTGGGGCGGCTTCTTCGGCTGTCGTAGCCGCCGCCTTGGACAACTCCTCGGCCCGGTCGAGCGCGGCCAGGCCGCGGTTGATGAGCAGCCGATCCCATTTCGCCCGGTTCTGCTCCAGCAGCAGGATCGGCTCGCCCGACGGACCCACGCGGGCCGCCGAGCGGGACGCCTGGATCTCCATGAGCGCGACCAGCCCGTGCACCTCGGGTTCTTTCGGCAGCAGTCCGGCCAGCACCCGTCCCAGCCGCAGCGCGTCCGCGCAGAGACCGGGCCGCATCCAGTCATCACCGGCCGTCGCCGAGTAGCCCTCGTTGAAGACGAGATAGATGACCTCCAACACGGAGGACAAACGGCCGGTCAGCTCAGCGCCCTGCGGCACCTCGAACGGGATCTTCCTGTCGGCGAGCGTGCGCTTGGCCCGGACGATGCGCTGCGCCACGGTCGCCTCCGGCACCAGGAACGCCCGCGCGATCTCGTCGGTGGTCAGCCCGCCGAGCACCCGCAGCGTCATCGCCACCCGCGCCTCCACCGACAGCGCCGGATGGCAGGCGGTGAAGACCAGCCGCAGCAGGTCGTCCTCGATCTCGTCGACCTCCGGCGGCTCCTCCTCCAGGTCGAGACGGTGGCCGAGTTCGACGAGGTTGCGCTGGAGCCGTTCGTTGCGACGGATCAGGTCGATGGCGCGCCGTTTGGAGACCGTCATCAGCCAGGCGCCCGGATTGCGCGGCACGCCGGACTCCGGCCACTGCTCCAGAGCAGCGACCAGCGCGTCCTGCGCCAGCTCCTCGGCCAGGCCGACATCGCGCACCAGCCCGGCGAGCCCGGCGATGAGCCGGGCCGCCTCGATCCGCCAGACCGCCTCGATGGCGCGGTGGGTGTCCGTAGCCGTCACCGGCCCATGAGACCAGCCCGCCCCGCACCCTCGCAACCCGCCTCAACGGTGCTCAACCGCCGACCCGGTCACCCGCAGCGGTCAGGCGCCCGACCGACCCACCCGTTCTGATCAGGATCAGGCGTCGGGGTGGCCCTGGCTCTGGTCCGCGCCGAGTCGTTCCCGCAGCGCCTCCTCACGCTCGCGCTCCTCGGCCGGCATCGAGTCGTCCGGTACGTCCGAGGCGTCGAACACCCGCCACACGTCCAGCCCGATCCCGTCGTGCCCCGGCGGCACCGGCACCCGCAGCGCCCACTCGATGGCCTCCTCCCGCGACTTGACCTGGATCAGCCAGAACCCGGCGATCAGCTCCTTGGCCTCCGCGAACGGCCCGTCGATCACACTCGCCTTGCCGCCGCTGTAGGCGATCTGCGCCCCCTGCGAGCTGGGGTAGAGACCCTCGGCCGCCAGCAGCACCCCCGCCTTGGCCAGAGACTCGTTGTAGGCGTGCATGTTGTCCACGAGCTCCTGGCTGGGCAGCTCCCCGGCCTCGGTCTCGGGACTGGCCTTGCCCACGATCATGAATTTCATCGGTCTTGTTCTCCTTCGCTCGTGACGGGCGGCCGCCCGGCGCCGCCTCCCATCAACGCGTCGAACGGCACACGGTCGGATCGACAACCCAGGCGAACATTTTCCCGCCACCCTCACTCCGCGACACCGCCCAGAACCTACGCGAACCCGGCCACCCAGTCAGCGGTGAAAGGTGTTGCACGCATATTCCAAGCTGACCACATCGGTTTGACCGATCCAGTGCCGCCGGGTTACGGTCACGTCCATGGCAGACCAATGCGGTCACATCGGATTGCAATGACGAGATACGCCAGGCTGCCGCCGCTGGCCGGGGCGCGTAATCTGCTGCCGTTCATGCTGCTCAGCGTGGGCGCGGCGACGCTCGGCCCGCTCAGCACGTTGCCCCTCGGCCTCCTCGTCTCCCACGGAGGCACGGCACCGCTGATCACACTGCTGCTCGTACTGCTCTCCCAAGAACTCTGCACGGCACTGCGCGAACCGGCCGGCCGCCCCGGGAAGCGCCTCGCTTGCCCACTTGGCGACAGACGAGGAGGCGCCCGCACCGCCACGCACCTCGTTCGCCCGTGACCGAAGCGTCCTCGCGCCGAAGGGAGTCACCTTCGCCTATCCCGGTGCCGAGACCCCGCTCCTGCGCGACCCCGACCTCCACATCCGCCCCGGTGAACGGCTGGCCGTCGCCGGCCGCAACGGCGCCGGCAAGACCACCCTGGCCAAGCTCCTCACCGGCCTCTACACCCCCACCACCGGCACCGCCACCACCCCCACCACCGCAGCGGCCGTCTTCCAGGACTTCATCCGCTACCCCCTGCCCCTGCGCGACAACGTCCGCCTGGGTCCCGACCGTACGGATGGCGGACCTGATCGTCGTGCTCGACGGCGGCCGGATCGTCCAGCAGGGCACCCACGCCGACCTCGTCACCCGCCCCGGCCCGTACGCGGACCTGCGCACCATCCAACGAGACGCGTTCACCTGAGTTCAGCGACCACGCCACCCGAAACCGGCGGCGACCGGCGCGATTCCCGGCCCTCGACCCACGAACGGACGGCCGAGAGGGTCACGGGACGCGACGCTCAGGCCAGCTCGTCGATGCCGATCTCCCGTAAGGTGCCGTCACCCTGAGGCCGGAAGAACCGCGGCTCGCCCATCCGCTCCCGGATCGCCATCAGCTCGGCCCGGCGCTCCTCGGGAGTCGGCCCGTCGGGGTCGACGACGTTGAACCCGAGCAGTGCCACATCCTCAGGATCGACATCCTCCGGATGGACGTCACCCTCGATGGTGAAGCCGAACAGCACGTGCAAGGCCACCTCACCGAGTTCGAGAGGATGGAACGGCAGCGCGTACGGCTCCGTGTCGCCCCAGGCGGGATCGGGCTCGACGGGATGCAGCCCCTCCCAGAACGGCAGCTCGAAGGGGAAGGGCTCGCCGATGTCCTCGATGACGCCGTGGCCGGGGGACAGGCTGAGAGACCGTACGAGCCGGCCGTCCTCCCACACCGCGAACGCCAGCCAGTCGACCACGCTGTGCATGGCATGCAGCACAAGCCTGCGGCCCCTGCTCGCCTCGACGAGGTGAGAGGGCAGAAGGGACGGATTGTCCAGCATGAAGCTGTCGGAGCAGATCAGCTCGACCCCGGGAAAGCTGGTCGCATAGGCGAGGTCTTCGGGAGGCCGCACGTCGTCCGAGAGATTGCCCGGCTCGGCGGGAGAGACGGCCCAGCCGGGAAAGGCCCGGTCGATCAGGGCGGCCGTCGCGGAGGCGTCGGGTCGGTGGAGAGTGCGGAGGAGCCCGGGCAGGTCGCCGTCGGAGTAGGCGATCAGGCTGGTTTTCGCTCCCATGCTGCGGGCTCCCGTGGCTGTGTCGCGGAGGGCTTCTGAGATCACGAAACTTAGCGGGCGCGACCGACAACTTCTCGAGGTCTCCGCTCGGCGTCGCCGCGCGGCGCGGTTGGAGCGATCGGGCCTGAACTGCTCTCCTGCCGGCAAGTGTCCGCAGAATGTCCGGTCGGCAACCTGGTGCGACGCATTTCAGCCGCAGAGAATAAGTGCCCCCGACCTGCGACATGTCAAATCGGGTCGGATCGAGACCGCTGGAGATCGATGTGGCGATATCCGTGCTGGACATGTCGGTATCGGTCGACGGTTATGTCGCAGGCCCGAACGACGGACCGGGCAACCCGGGAGGGGATGGATTCATCCTGCACGATTGGTCCCTCACTCCGGCCGGTGACTTCCGTAGGTCCGGATCCGCCGGGAAGCTGATGGACGAGATCCTTGAGGCTGGGGCGGTCGTGTCGGGACGGCGTACCGCCGAACAGGTCGATCACTGGGGCGGCGTTCATCATGGTGATGGTGTCCCGGTCTTCGTGCTCAGCCATCGGCGGCCCGGCCCGTCGGTCGCAAAATATCCGTTGATCTCGTACGTGAACGACGGGATCGAAAGCGCGATGGCACAGGCCAAGGCCGCCGCCGGAGACCGGCACGTGCACGTGATCGGCGCCTATACGGCACAGCGCGCACTGGAGGCCGGCGTACTGGACGAAATACGCATCCATCAGGTGCCGGTCCTGTACGGAGGGGGCGTACGGCTGTTCGAGGTGCTGCCGTCGCGGGTGACGCTGGAGATAATCCGGGTGATCGACACGCTGGAAGCGACCCACATCCGTTACCGCGTCCGCCGCTGACTCAGGCGTCGATCGAAGCGGCCACGCCTGGCGCTGCGGGTGCGGCGTCCCGGAGCTGGGCCGGGTGCCCCGGAGAGGATGCGGGTGTTGCGATGCCGGCCTTCAAGAGGATCTCATCGTGGGCCGAAAGATCAGTCGGCTGGTTTTGTAACCATGAGCGCCCGGCTCGCTCCAGGCGGCACGGTCGCTGCCAGCTGGGCGGGAAAATGTGTGGGCCGATCGCACGGTGTGTATCGGCAGATCGTGCCGGCGAAGAGCAGGCGCTGATCGCCAACATAAGTGCGGAAGCGAGGATCCGTCTTTGCATCTCGTCTATCGTCCGTCTTCAAATTATAGTGAAAACGTCCCGCGAATCATGCTTGTGAAGGCTAGGAATCAATACGCCGCGCCCCGCCCCATGTGGAGATCGCCGAAGAACTGAGCGGTCAGGAGCCGCTGCTAATCAGACGCCGGCCGGTGGTCCGGCGGTCAAGCTGCGCAATTCGCGAGCCGCCTCCGGCGCGCGGCCTTGCTCCGGCATCGCGTCGAGGATCCGGCCGAGCGTGCGGCGCCGGATCGTGCTGACAGGCCACGCCCGGGCGGTGGTCACGGCCTGGGCGAGTGTTCCCGGCGCCTGGGTGTGGTGGGCGAAGCCGTGCTCCCCCGCGGGGCGACTCGGCGGGATCGACGGCGTCAGGGCGGCGAGGCGTCCAAGCCCATCTCCTCGTTGGTGGGGTTGGTGGAAACTCGCGTCCCAACATCCACCCCCTTGGATGCGCTCCCCGAATTCTCTCACCATGGCACTGCGCTTCCTGCCGGAAACGCGAAACTCCTGGACGGTGCGTAAGCCCTGATCAGAAAGGCCGCCGCAGTGAATTCCGGCATAGCCCTCAATTCGGCCGACGCAATTGAGTTCGCCGGGTGGTGTCCGCAATGAGCCTCATTGATCGGGACCCGACCTTCGCCCGACGAGACGCCGTGATCGGGACATGGCTGGAGCTGGACTTGCGTGATCGTCAACTCGCCGTGTCGCGGCTCAGCTTTCCCCAGTGGGCGATCTCCTACGCCGTCGCTCAGGCCGGCCCTCCGCGCCCGGCGTCATCGCACCACCCACTCGAGGGAGACACCTTCCGTGACCGCGAAGAGCGCAGACGAGAGGCCGGCCGCGGTCGGGCCTCCGCATCTGCGGATCAGTCTGTGGGGCATCGGGCTCCACGGCGGCGTGTCCGCTCTGTGGAAGGCCTCGACGGCCAGCACCACCAGGACCATGGGGCGGCGTCGTGAATGACGTCCTGATGGGGCTGTATCCGGTCGTCCTCATCTTCGGTGCGAAGCCGGTGATCGACTTGCTGGAGCGCGCCTGCGAGCCCCGAACCGCAGACCAGGACCACCCTCGGCTAGCGTCGATAACCGCACGTATGCCACCCGTCAGCGGCCGACCGGAAGACCACCATGACCGATGCTCTGCAAGACGCGTTCCCCGACCGGCCGTTGCGGATCGGGACGCGTAGCTCGCCCATGGCGCTGCACCAGGCCGGCGGCGTACGCGACCGCATCCAGAAGCGCGTGCCCGGCCTCGACGTCGAGATCGTGCCCATGACCACCACGGCCGACCTCTGGCCCGGCGACCTGTCCGAGCTGGGCGGCAAGGGCCTTTACACGAAGGAGATCGACCGGGCTCTCATGGCCGGCCGGGTGGACATCGCCGTGCACTGCATGAAGGACGTGCCCGGCGACGTGCCGATCCCGCCCGGTCTCGCGTTCGGCGCCTACCTGGAGCGTGACGACGTGCACGACGTGCTCGTCACCCGCGACGGCACGCCCCTCGACAAGCTGCCCGCGGGCTCCGTCATCGGCACCAGCAGCGTGCGCCGCCGCGCGCAGCTCCACATGGTCCGCCCCGACCTGCGCGCGGAGCGCATCCGCGGCAACGTCAACAGCCGCCTCGGCAAGCTCGACAACGATCACACGTACGCCGGGCTCATCCTGGCCCGCGCCGGTCTGCGGCGGATCGGTGCCACGGGACGGCACGTCGAGGTCCTTCCGGTGGAGTTCGATCCAGCGGACGAGGGCGTCGTGTCCATGGTGCCCGCGGTGGGCGCCGCGGTGATCGGCATCCAGGCGCGGCAGGCGGACGTCCCGATCATGCGGCTGCTCGACGAGCTCAACCACCCGGCGACGGCCGCGCACATCCTGGCCGAGCGGACGATGCTGCACCTGCTGCGCGGCCACTGCAACAGCCCGATCGCCGGGTACGCCTCGACGGCGGAGGACGGCCTCATGAGCTTGTCCGGGATGGTGTTCGACCGTGACGGCTTCACGTTCGTCAGGACCCACATGCGGGGTGACCCCGCGGATCCCGCCACGCTCGGCTCCCGCGTCGCCTCCGACCTGCTCCACCAGGGCGCTCGCGACCTGATCACGGCGACCCGCAAATGAGCACCTGACTCACGATGACCGCCGGGAAGTGACCGCCTGGATGTCAGCGCGCCCGAGCCCTTCGGCGTGCCCATGCGATTCCTGCCAGTACGACCGCCCCGGCCAACGCGGCGATCACCATGACACCGGTCCTGTCGGGAGCGGGCGGGGATGCGGCTTCGACCCGGACAGGGGTCCCGAGGGCGGTGATCAGTTCGGGGGTGAGCGGTCTCATGCCCTGGGTGCGGTCGGAGAGTCGCAGCGGCTGGTCGCCGGTGGGCAGACGTCTGTTGCCCGAGCACAGGCTCGTGCTCAGCTCTGAGCCTCGGGAACGGGCGAACACCAGATAGCGAGCGCCTTCCACGAACTTGTACCCGCAGGCCGGCCCCTCCGCCTTGGTGATGACCTTGAACTCGGCGGTCGGCGTGCCCTTGTAGACGTGGTCGGCACGGAGGCTGGCGGTGACGGAGCCGCCGTTCAGCACCGGTTCGTCCACACGGACGTCCGTGACGGTAGCGGAGAAGACGGCCGTCGCTCCGCTGACCTGTTGCCGGGGCTTGGGGATCGCACACGAGCAGCCCGAAGCGGCGGTCGCCGGACCGGCGGTGACCAGGAACAGGGCCGTCGCCATGGAGAAGGCCGCGAGCACACGCATCATCATGCCCTGATGACGTACGGCGGACGTGATCGGTTCGACCGGTCCTATCCGGGTCTGGCCTGTCCGGTGCCGCGGCGTCCCCATGCACCATCTTCGGGATGATGTGCGCTGGGAGCGACCGACTGTGGAGGAGTCCTGTTGAGCGAGACGGTGCCGGTGATCTCCGGTGACGCGATGTTCTGGGCCTATGACGTGGCGCTCGCGGTTCTCTTCATCGAAGCGGCCCGAGCCGGGGCGGAGGAGCCGGTGGATCTCCGGCCCTCGTGGTGGCCGGAGTTGGAGCAGGATCTCCGCACACACGCGTTGGCCGGCAGCAGTTCCGCGGTCCTACTGGACGGTTTCAGCGAGGGCCAGCGGCAGGCGCTCTTGCGCTGCGTCGTGGAGGCGGCTCGACGGATCGAGGCTCGCGGTGGCGTGGACCGGGCCGAGGTCTCGAACTGGCCCGAGTTGGAAGCCGGCTTCCTGCGTGGTGCGGAGCACATCGGCGCGGCTCCGATTGTCGAGCTGGCAGGGGCTCTGGTCGATCTGGTTGCCGGCGCCCTTCCTCCCGCTCCGGCCGGGCGGCATTGGTACTACGGAACGCCAGTAGGAAGGATCCTGCAGGGCGATTAGGGGCTGTCTCCCAGCTAAACGCCGGCACATGGTCACAGGAACCGCGGTCGGCTAATCTCGCCGGGCCCCAGCGGGCCAGATCACCCGTACGGGCACCTCTCGCCGCCGCGCCTCTGACGTTGGATCCGCTTACCACCTGTCGTGTCACGGAGGCGATGTCTCATCAAACAAGCGGATCGTGGAGAAGGCGAGCAAAGCTGGCCAGGAAGTTCAAGGCTTTCAGGACCAGCGGCGGAGGCCCTGCGGGAGCCCGAGCTTGGCTTGTCACCGGCGACCGCTGCGCTGCCGCGCATGGACCAAGCGGCCATGATCGAGACCTGGCGTCACCTCCTGGACCTTGCCAAGTCCTGGGTGCTGTTCGCCCACGGTACCTGCGTGATCTTGATGGAGCCGGCGGCGGATCTCCAGCAGCAGGCGACCTCCCTTCTGCGGGAGTACGGTCCCGTTCGCCCAGGCACACCGGCCGGAGACTTCAACATCACCGACCTCGACGACGCGCCCGGCTGGGTCGTGACCGGCCACCACCCCGATATTCTCACCTACGTCGATCCCAGTGAACTGGAGAACCACGACGACTTCACGGTCGGCCTCTTCGGCCGCGGCAAGCGTGACCGGGACGGGCACGATCTGGCCGTCATCCACGTCGAAGACAAACGCGCCCAGTGCGGCAGACCGCCTGTTCACCAGTGACAACGTGTTCGTCCCCTGGTGTGGGTCGTGCGCGATCTATCAGGTCAGCCACTGCCTCGCGTCGGTGGGTGCATTGGTGGCCCCGACTTCTACTGACGACACCTGGACCCGTCCGGTAGTCAGGGCAGGTGGTTTGTGGCGAGCGGAGCGAGCGGGGGGTCGGGGGATCGAAAGGGGGCGGGCGCCCCCTCGGGGAGTGCTGTCTGGAACCTCGTGGCGCGAAGCGCCCCCGTGTGGAAGGCCTTGCAGTTGCCCCCGAAGCCCCCGCGCGGGCGTCGTACCTCCGGAAAGGCGCGAGCGCGCGCCCCTCGTGGGGCGCGCGCTCGGGTGGGCGGGTTTGTCAGGCGGCGTATTCCGGGTAGCCGTAGCCGACGACCTGCGACTTCGGACGGACGCGCTCCTCGACCCGGCCGTTGCCGGTGTTGCCTTCGATCGTGGAGATGGTGCCGTTCTGGTTGTCCTTCACGACGAAGCCGACGTGCTGGATGTCGCTGAGGGACTTGCTGCCCTTCCAGGAGAAGAAGACCACGGCGCCGGGCTTGGCGACGTCGCCGAAGCGGTGGTTGGCCCGGAACCACTTGGCGTGGGCGACGGTGTAGGCGTCCCAGCCGACCTGCGGGCGGGCACCGGTCTGCTCGCCGACCCAGGAGACGAACATCGCGCACCAGGCGGCGTTCAGGTACGCGTTGCGGTTGCCGCCGTCGCGGGCGATGGTCTCGGCGGCGCGCTTCGAGTTGGCGTACCACTGCTGGTACTTGGTGCCGCCGCCGGCGGCGTTCTCGGAGGTGCCGATCTGGGCCTTGGCCAGGGACAGGACCTGGTCGGCCGTGACGTTGACCTTGGTCTCTTCGCTCCTGTCACCGGCCTTGTGGGCGGCGGTGGCGGAGTCCGGGTGCCTGGCGGCGGTGGCCGCGGCTACTCCGGTCGCGGTGTCGGCGTTGGCCGCGAGAGGGGCGCCGAGGGCGGAGGCCAGGATGGCTCCGCCCAGGAGGGCGCGGGTGATGCCGGTTTTGGGCGCAGCGGTAAGACGGTACTTGGCCATCGAGGGGGTTGCTCCTTGCTTCCATGCCGCTTACCGGGTTAGCTGACGGGTTCGGGCGTGGAAGCTGCCCTACGGCACCGGAGTGCCGATTCACCCCAAGGACATGGGTCCCCGGTTCCGTACGAAGACGGATTCAGCGGTCACAGGACGATCCTGTGATCTTTCGTGCGATGGTCAGACATAGCCGGACAAACCGGGCGTATGCCTCAAGATGCCTCATAAGGTAATACATGAGGCAAGAGGATTACAAATCCATAAAAGCGCAGTCAGGTGAGTTGTCTGCGCGCGTCGGCCAGAAGTCCCATCATGGCAAGGGATTCATCAAGCGGCATGATCGACGATTCGGTCCTGCCTTCGGCCGTGGCGGCGCGGACTTCGCGAAGCTCCCCGGCGTATCCGTTGTCCGCCGGATCGAGAACGTGCTCTTCCGGCTCCATGGAGGGCCCGGTGAGGAGGATCCGCTTCGGCGCCCAGAACGGCGCCGGGATGTCCGCCCGCATCTGAGTACCCACAACACTGGCCATGTTCGGGTAATTCCCCAGCAACGAGGCCGCCACGAGAGCGTGCCGTCCGCCGGGGTAGAGCAACGTGCCGGCCGCCTCCGCGTCCACTCCGGTCGGGGCCAGGGAGCCGGTGAAGCTGAGGCCCGAGGGCGTGCCGAGGAGCAGCTGAGCCAGGCTGAACGGGTAGATCCCCAGGTCGAGCAGGGCGCCGCCGCCCAGCTCCTGCGCCCACAGGCGATGCGCGGGATCGTACGGGGCGGCGAAGCCGAAGGTGGCCTGCACCGAGCGGAGCTCGCCGAAGCGCGGATCGGCCGCGATCTGCTGGATGAGGGGGTTGAACCGCATCCACATCGCTTCCATCAGGAACACGCCCGCCTCGCGCGCCAGCCGCACCATCTTCTCGGCGTCGTCCACGGTGGCCGCCAGCGGCTTCTCACAGAGCACGGCCTTGCCGGCGGCGATGGCGGCCTCGGCCACCTGGAGGTGCTGGGCGTGCGGGGTGGCCACGTAGACGGCGTCGATCGCCGGATCGGCGCACAGCCGCTCGTAGGAGCCGTAGGCCGACTCCGCCTCCAGCGTCGAGGCCAGAGCCTGCGCTCTGGCCAGGTCTCGTGAGCCGACGGCGCCCACCCGCATGCCCGGTTCGGCGGCTATGGCCGCCCCCACCGTACGCGCGATGCCGCCGGTCGCCGCTATTCCCCAGGTGAATTCTCGCACGCCGCAGATCGTACAGGAAAGGTAAAAATATGGTTATGTGGGGATAAATCGGGCCAGCTCTGAAAGCCCCCCAAGCCTCTCCCGTCACAAAGCGGTGAACCGCCAGTCATGTCACGTTGAACGTGTCAGGATCCGGCCCGATGCGCTGCCCCCTGTTCATCGCCCCGATGGCCGCCATCGTCTCCGGGTCGAGAATGAAGTCGAAGACGTCGATGTTCTCCTTGATCCGCGCCGGAGTGACCGACTTCGGGATGACCACGTTCCCGAGCTGCAGGTGCCAGCGCAGCACGATCTGCGCGGGCGTCCTGCCGCACTTGTCCGACAGCACCGTCAGCGCCGGGTCGGTGAGCAGCCCTTTGCCCTGCCCGAGCGGGCTCCACGCCTCGGTGAGGATGCCGTTGGCCTCGTGGAAGGCGCGCAGCTCCCGCTGCTGCAGGTACGGGTGCAGCTCGATCTGGTTGATGGCCGGCGTGATGTCGGTCTCGTCCATGAGCCGGGTGAGCGTGGCGACGGTGAAGTTCGACACGCCGATGGCCCTGACGCGCCCGTCGCGGTAGATCCGCTCCAGAGCCTTCCACGCCTGGACGTACTTGTCCTGCCGCGGCACCGGCCAGTGGATGAGGTAGAGGTCGATGTGGTCGAGCCCCAGCCGGGTCAGGCTCTCGTCGAAGGCGGCCTCGGCGCGGTCGTGGTCGCCGTTCCACAGCTTGGTGGTGACGAACACCTTCTCGCGCGGCAGCCCGCTCGCGCGGACGGCCCGGCCCACTCCTTCCTCGTTGCCGTAGGCGGCGGCCGTGTCGATGTGGCGGTAGCCGGTCTGGAGCGCGATGGCGACCGCCTGCTCGGCCTCGTCGGCCGGCACCTGGAAGACGCCGTACCCGAGCTGCGGGATCTGCACGCCGTCCGTGTTGAGCAAGAGCGAGTTCATACTCTCCATTGTTCATACCGCGTTCCTGCGGGCTTAAGCCGGTGGGGTTACCTTGAAGCGGTCGTGAACGGCCCATCACCCCGCTGGGAGGGCAAGGAGTGGTCGAACAGGCGTCGGCCTGGGTGGAGTCCCCGCTCCAGATGCTGTGCGCCGTCGAGGCCCACCACGCCGGGCTGCTCGGCCCCGCGACGGCCGTCGTGCCCCGCGCGGGCCTGCGGCCGCTGAAGGCCACGCGGCGTGAGCTGCGCGCGATGGGGCTGCCCGACGGCCTCGAACTGGCCGAGCCGCGCGAGCGCATGCCGAGACGCGTGCAGGCGGTCGGGGACGCCTTCTCCGGACGGGTGCAACTGCGCTGGCTCACCTCCGGCCCTGGCCGCATCGTCATCGTGGACGACGGCCTGGCCACACTGCGGCTGCTGGAGCTGCTGGCGGCGGGCCCGCACCGGCCGCTGCTGCGCGCCCGCGCCCGTTCCACGAAAGCGCGCGCCCTGCTCGGGCTGGCCGCCGCGGTGCGGCTGCGGCTGAGCGAGGTGGCGGTGTTCACCGCCCTGCCCGTGGACGACCGGCTCGAAGCGGCCGTCCGCCGCGCCGGCGTCGATCTCGTACGCCACGACTTCGCCTGGCTGCGCGCCCAGCCGCCGAGCGCCGAAGGACCGGCCGAGCGCACGGTCGTGCTCGGCACCTCGCTGGTCCGCAACGGCCTCGTGCACCGCGACCACTACCTGCGCTGGCTGACCGACCTGGCCACCCGCGAGCCCCTGGCCTACTACCCGCACCGCCGCGAGGACCCCGTGGACGTCGCGCTGATCCGGGAGCGCCCCGGCATCACCGTCCACGACGCCGGCGCGCCGGCCGAGCTGACGCTGCGCGGCCTGGACCCCGGCCAGCGCGTGCTCAGCCTGCCCTCGACCGCGATCACCTCGCTGCGGGTGCTGCTCAGCCCGCGCGGCGTCGCCGTCGAGCCCGTGGACGTACCCGATGACTGGTGGACCAGCAGGGCGGCACCCGCCCTGCGCTCGCATTTGACAGGAGTGTCCGGTTGAGAGTGCTGGCGGTCGCCGACTCCGACTCGTATCTGAAATGGGCGGCCTGCCTGCTCGGTGACCTGCCCGAGGGCTGCGTGACGGAGCTGGTCGTGGTGCGCACGCCGATCGCGCCGTCGCCCGAGCAGATCGCCGCGGCCGTGCGCGGTACGCGGGGCGAAGGGCGGAGCGGCAGGCAGGGAGGCGGGCCGGACGAGGGGCCGGACGAGGGGCCGGACGAGGGGCAGGACGGCGGGCGGCCGCCGGTGTTGTCGGCGCGCTCCGTGCGGCGGCTGGCCGAGCGCACCAAGCCCGACGTGATCCTCGTCGCCTGTACGGGCCCGGTGGTGGACGTGCTGGTGGCCGAGGTGCTCGCCGGGCTGCGCCCGCGGCCGGTGTTCGTCAGCGGCCTGCCCGGCATCTCGGTGCCCGCCACCGAGAAGGCGTGGCTGTTCCGCAGCGGCTGCGACCTGTTCGTGGTGCACAGCGAGCGGGAGGTGACCGAGTTCGCCGCGATCGCCGGCCGGCTCGGCGGGGGAGGGGTGGTGGGGCTGGCCCGGCTGCCGTTCCTGCGCCCCGAGGCGGGCATGGGCAGCGGGAACCGGGTGGTCTTCGCCACCCAGGCCAAGGTGCCGCGCGAGCGGGAGCGGCGCGAGCGGATCCTGCTGTCGCTGGCCGAGCTGGCCGAACACCGGCCCGACCTCGACGTGGTGGTCAAGCTGCGCGCGCTGGAGGGCGAGCGGCAGACGCACAACGAGCGCCACCACTACCAGCGGCTGTGGCGGGAGATGGGCGAGCCGGGCCGGCTGACGTTCGCCGCCGGGTCCATGCAGGAGCAGCTGGAACGGGCGGCCGGGTTCGTCACGGTGAGCTCGACGGCGGCGCTGGAGGCCATCGCCATGGGGGTGCCGTCGCTGGTGCTGCGCGACTTCGGCGTGAGCGCCGAGATGATCAACCTGGTGTTCGAGGGCAGCGACCTGCTGGGCACGATGGAGGAGCTGGCCAAGGGCGACTTCCGCACGGCCTCGCCCGCCTGGTGCGCGGCCAACTACTTCCATCCGGCCGAGCGCGACTCCTGGACGGGGCTGCTGGCCGGGCTGGTCGCCGGGCCGCGGACGCCCGCCAGGTCGCTGCTCGACGGCCCCGGGCACGCGGCGGCCCGGCGCCGGGCCCGGCTCCGGGTGGAGGTGCCCCCGAAGATGTTGCGGGCCGGCTACCGGGCCAAGCGCCGGATGCGCCGCTACCTCAGATCGCTGACCTGAGCTTCCTGCGGATCCTGGTGAACGCGCTGGGCCTGGCCGCGTCGGCGAGGCCCAGCACCTCCAGCCGCCTGCGCTTGAAGTAGCGCGGATCGAACGCGATGTCGTCGGGCCGCAGCTCGGGGTAGGCGTCGGCCTGCATGCAGTAGCCCACCGCGCGCAACAGTGCCGGCAGGTCCGGCTCGGGCGGCCGCTCGATGTGGCCCTCGGCCGACAGCCTGGGCAGCAGGGCGTCCACGATGGTGGCCGGGATCCGGTTGCTGTTCTCGTACGGGGTCAGCCGCCGCAGCACCGTTTCGGTTCCGTACGAGGCCACCGGCAGCCCGAAGTAGCGCCAGGCCGTCACCATCCCGGTCGAGAAGCAGCCCACGACCAGCTCGGGCCGCAGCGCCGAGAAGCACACCTCGGCCGGCACGCTCTCCGGGACCACCGTCAGCCGCACGTCCAGCGGTTTAGCGGCGGCCCGCAGCAACTGGGCGTGGCGGCGGCCGGCGGCCGGGTGCGGCTTGAACACGACGTCGGTGTGGCCGCGCGCGACCAGGGCCTTGAGCATGGTCTCGTGCAGGCCGGCCTCCTCCTCGGGCGTGAGGAGGTCCAGCGCCGACAGGTACTGTCCGAGGATCATCGCCGAGCCGGACATGCCGGATATTTCCGAAATTTCCGACACTTCGCGTACGACTGCCAGGAAGCGCTCGCCGGGCAGGACCTCGGGGGCGACGCCGTACTCGCTGAGCAGCAGCGGTTCGAGCCCCGGCACCAGGTCCAGGTGGATCAGCCGGTCGATGCGCCGGAAGATCTCGGCGGGCAGCGGGTCGCGGGTCGGGCCGTAGCTCATCAGCCCGTCGGAGTAGACCGAGATCGGGCAGTCGCGCACCAGCCCCGCGATCGTCCGCGCGGGCGGCACCGCGATCGACTCCAGCACCAGCTCCTCGACGCCGTCGAGCCCCCAGTGGGAGCGGATCAGCCGCTCCGTCATCGGCACCTCGATCACCCGCGCCCGCCAGTCCGAGGGGTGCAGCGGCGCGATGAGCTCGTTCCAGGAACGCACCTCGTCGAAGCGCGAGCGCAGCGCGGCGAAGCCGGGCGCCTGGTCGGCCGGCGTGGCCACCTCGGGGACGGCCGCGTTGTTCGACACGATCAGGACCCGCCGGCCCGTGCCGAACCGGCCGTCGTCGATGGCGGCCGCCAGCGACATCACCCCGAACAGCGTCGAAGCGTAGAAGACCTTCACGACGTCTCCTCCCGGTCACGGCGGACCCGGACGTGCGGGCTGGGGGGCAGATCGGGCACCAGGGCGCGCAGCGCGGCCTCGCGCTCGACGGACATCCTCGCCACCGACTCCGCCACCAGCTCAGGCGGCAGCGCCCGCACCATCTGCGCGCCGCGCTCCTCGAAGCGGGCGCGCAGGGCGGGCGTGAAACGGCCGGCGAGCTCCAGGTGATGGGCGAGCAGGGCGCAGAAGTTGCGCGCCGCCTTGGGCAGGAACTCCGGCTCCAGGTCCTTGAAGACCAGCTCGAACGCGTCGAAGAAGTGCAGCTGGCGCTCGTCGCCCACCTGCGTCAGCGACCCGGACACCATGCGCCGGTAGAACACCCCGGCCAGCGACACCACCGCGAACGTGGCGGCCTCCCGGTGCAGCCGCCAGATCCACGGCCGGTCCTCCGCGGTGTGCAGCGAGCCGGGGAAGTGCAGCAGGTCGCCCAGGGAGCGCCGGTAGACACCCGCCCACGCGTACGGGTAGTCGACCATGGTCCGCACCCCGGCGGGCAGGATGGCGGCGCGAGGGTCGAGCACCGCGCCCCGCCGCGCCTGCGGGGCACGGTGCACGACCCGTTTACGGCCCTCGACCTGCACGTGGTCGGTGCGGACGAAGTCGCAGCCGAGCCCGTCGATCGCCTCGACGAGCCGTTCCAGGTAGCCGGGGGCGAGCCAGTCGTCGCCGTCCATGAACGTGACGTACCGGCCGGTCGCGGCCGCCAGGCCCGTGTTCCGCGCGTCGGCCAGCCCCACCGGGGCGGGGTTGCGCAGCACGGTCAGCCCGGGCAGGTCACCGGCGAAGTCGTCGATGATGTCGCCCGTGGCGTCGGCGGACCCGTCGTTCACGACGATGAACTCGAAGCCGGGGCGCGCGTTGCGGGACAGCGAGGTGAGCGCGTCGGCGATGAAACGCTCGCCGTCCCGCACGGGCACGACGACCGAGAGGGTGATCAAGGGGGATTTCTCCTGAGGGGTGACGGGATCAGACGGTCACCCGGCGCAGGCGGGCCTTGGGGGCCTCCTCGCCGGGGAAGACGCGCTTGACGCCGTCGCCCATGGCCTGCTCGATGATGCGGATGTCGCGGACGAGGTGCTCAAGCCCCGACGGCTCCAGCGAGGCGGCGTGGTCGGAGCCCCACATGGTGCGGTCGAGGGTGATGTGCCGCTCCACGCAGACGGCGCCGAGCGTGACGGCCGCCAGGGAGATCTGCAGCCCGCGCTCGTGCCCGGAGTAGCCGACGGGCACGCCGTAGCGCTCCTTCAGCGTGGTGATCGTGCGCAGGTTCGCCTCCTCGGGAGGCAGCGGGTACGTGGACGTCGCGTGCATCATGATCAGCCGCTCGGTGCCCAGGATCTCCACGGCCGCGTCGATCTCCGAGAGCGTGGACATGCCGGTCGACAGGATGAGCGGCTTGCCGGTGGCGGCCAGCGCGCGCAGCAGTTCGTGGTCGGAAACGCTCGCCGAGGCCACCTTGTGCACCAGGACGCCCATGTCCTCCAGGAACGCGACCGACGGCACGTCCCACGGCGAGGCGAACCAGTGCAGCCCGCGCTCGCGGCAGTGCTCGGCGATCTGGCTGTACTCCGCGCGCCCGAACTCGGTGCGCTCCTTGTACTCCAGGTACGTCATCTCGCCCCACGGCGTCTGCCTGATCTGCCCCTTCTGCTCCTCGGGCACGCAGATCGCGGGAGTGCGCTTCTGGAACTTGACCGCCTGGCAGCCGGCCTCGGCCGCCACGTCGATCAGCCGCCTGGCCAGCTCGACGTCGCCGTTGTGGTTGATGCCGATCTCACCGATGACGTAGACGGGCTCGCCGTCGCCGACCCGGACGTCGCCGATCGCCACCGGCCCGAACTGCGGCCGGGTCCGCGCCGCGGCGGCCGGCGGCTCGGGGCGGGCGGCCACCACGCGGTCGCACAGCTCGCGCACCGCGCCGTCGCCGCCGGGCCTGGTCAGCACCACCCTGGCCGCGGCCCGCACCCGCGGGTGGGCGTCGGGCGTGGCCACCGGCCAGCCGACCTCGCTCATCGGGCCCAGGTCGTTGACGTCGTTGCCGACGTAGGCCACGCGGGCCGGGTCGAGCCCCTCGATGGACAGCCAGTCACGCAGCACGGTGCGCTTGTCGGCCAGCCCCTGCAGCACGGGGACGCCGAGCTTGCGGGCGCGGGCGGCCACCACCGGGTTCTGCTCGGTGGACATGACCAGCACCTTCACCCCGGAACGGCGCAGCAGCGACACGCCCATCCCGTCGGAGCGGCTGACCAGCACCATCTCGCGGCCCTCAGAGTCGATGTAGGCGCGGTCGTCGGTGTGCACGCCGTCGAAGTCGGTGATGACGGCGTCCACGTCGATCGGCTCCGGCGCGTCCACGAAGGGGGCCAGCGCGCGGACGAGCTCCAGGTCCTCCGGGTTGTCGATCTCGATGGCGTGCTGCGCCGGCACGGGCTGCACGGCGACCGAGCCGAAGAAGCGGTGCCCGTGCTCGCGCAGGCCGGCGGTGCGCATCACGTAGAAGGCGCCGTTCTCGCGGAACTCCGGCTCGCGGTCCTGCCTGCGCGGCCTGACGGCCGGGTCGTGGTTGACGCCCGCGCCGCCCGCCGTCCAGAGGAACTCGTGCGTGGGCAGCCCGGACACGACCGAGTCGGCCTCGCCGCCGAGCACCTTGCGCACCGCCGCCGACAGGTCGGCCGGGTCGATGAACGCGCTGGTGCACTGCACGAGCACGACGACCTCGGGGTCCTCGCCGAGGGTGTCGAGCGCGTGCAGCAGCGCGGACTCGCTGGAGGCGGTGGCGCCGCTCAGCTCGGCGGGGCGCTCCACGACCAGCGCGCCCGCCTCGCGGGCGGTCTCGGCGATCCCGTCGTGATCGGTGCTGACCACGACCTCGTCGATCAGCTCGGCGCGCCGGCACGCTCGCACCGCCCGGGTGACCAGCGGAACGCCCCCGACCAGGGCGAGGTTCTTCAGGGGTACGCCCGCCGAACCTCCGCGGGCGGGAACTACGGCCAGGACTCGCAAGGTGTCTCCTCAGTGCATCGGATTGCACCCAGAAGCTAGAAGGCCGGATTGAACGCCCAGCGTCACCCTCATTAACTTTCCATGGGGATCCGGTAGAGCAACTCTGGCCGGCCCACGCCGCCGTACTGCGGGATGCGGACCGCCACCCCCAGCTCCACCAGGTATTCCAGATAGCGCCGCGCCGTCACCCTGGACACGCCGACCGCGTCGGCCACAGCCTGCGCGCCGGCCCCGCCGGGGTGCTCGCGCAGCCGGGCGACCACGCTGTCGAGGGTGTCGCGGGCCATGCCCTTGGGCAGCTCGGACGAGCCGCGCAGGGTGCCGAGGACGCGGTCCACGTCGCCCTGCCCGACCGCGGTCGCGCCGCCGCCCGCCTCCTGCTTGAACCGGGCGTAACGGGTCAGCTTCTCGGCGAGTGTCGCGTACGTGAACGGCTTGAGCAGGTACTGGGAGATCCCCAGCGACACCGCCGAGCGCACCATGGCCAGATCGCGCGCCGAGGTGACGGCGATGACGTCGCACATGAGGCCGCCGGCCCGAATCGCCCGGCACACCTCCAGCCCGTGCAGGTCGGGCAGGTAGAGGTCGAGCAGCACGAGGTCCACCGGCCGCCCGCGCAGGAAGCGCAGCGCCTCCCCGCCGGACCTGACCACGCCGGCCACCTCGAACCCGGGTACCCGCTCCACGTAGATGCGGTTGGCCTCGGCGGTGATCTCCTCGTCCTCGACCACCAGCACGGAGATCGTCATGAGACCGGCAGCCTCACCGTGAACTCCGAGCCGGCCACCTCGATGGAGCCGCCCAGCCGCCGCACCGCCTGCCCGACCAGCGCCAGGCCGAGCCCGTGCCCGTCGCCCTTGGTGGTCCAGCCCTTCTCGAACGCGGCCTGGTCGGCCGGCCCTGGCCCGTCGTCGGCCACCCTGATCACGACCTCATCCTCCCCGCCGCGCAGCCGCACCTCGACCCGTCCGGCCGCGTCGAGCGCGTTGTCGATCAGGTTGCCCACGATCGTCACCAGCTCGCGCGGGTCGAGACCCGGGTCGTCCAGCTCGCTGTCCTGGCTGATCACCAGCTCGGCGCCGCGCTCGGCGGCCTCGGCGCTCTTGCCCAGCAGCAGCGCGGCCAGCACCGGCTCGCGTACCGAGCCCACCACCCGGTCGGTCAGCTCCTGCGCCGCCCGCAGCTCCGCCGTGCCCAGCGCCACCGCCTGCTCCGTGCGGCCCAGCTCGACCAGCGTGATCACCGTGTGCAGCCGGTTGGCCGCCTCGTGCGCGGCCGAGCGCAGCGAGTCGGCGAAGCCGCGCTCGGCGTCGAGCTGGCCGGTCAGCGCCTGCAGCTCCGTGTGGTCGCGTACGGTGACGACCGTGCCCAGCCTGCTGGCGGCGCCGTTGACGGCCAGCACCCGGTCACCGACCAGGTGGACCCGCTCCTCCGCGCCGGTGAGCAGCTCGCCCAGCCCCAGCTCGCCCACATGGCGGCCCTCGGCGTCGGCGGGCAGGCCCAGCAGCTGCCTGGCCGCGTCGTTGCACAGCGTCAGAGTGCCGTCCTTGCCGACCAGCAGCAGGCCCTCCCTGACCGCGTGCAGGACGGCGTCGTGGTGCTCGTGGATGCGGCCCAGCTCGACCGGGCCGAGCCCATGCGTCTGGCGGCGCAGCCGCGCGGTGACCAGCCAGGTGCCGGCCGCGCCCAGCGACAGCGCGAGCACGATGACGAGCGCTCCCCACGCGAACTGGTCGCGCAGCCTCGCGCTGATCTTGTCGATCGTGATGCCCGCGCTGACCAGGGCCCGCACCCGGCCGCCCGACATGACCGGCGTCACCGCCCTTCTGGACGCGCCGAGCGTGCCGGTGTAGGTCTCGGTGAACGTCTCGCCCGCCAGCGCCCTGCCGGTGTGCCCGAGGAAGCGCTTGCCGATCTCGGCCGGGTTGGGGTGGGTGTAGCGGGTGCCGTCCGGCCGCATGATGGTGATGAAGTCGACCCCCGTCGCCAGGCGCACCCGCTCGGCGTAGGGCTGCAGCCGCACGCTCGGGTCGGGCTCGTCCAGGGCGTCCAGCACGTCGGGCGAGACCGCGACGCTGAGCGCCACGGCACTCGCCGTGCGGCCCGCGTCCTCCGTCAGCACCTGCCTGGCCTGCACCAGCGCGAGCACCGCGCCGCCCGCCACCGTGACGGCGACCACGAGCAGCTGCAGGACCAGCATCTGCCCCGCCAGGCTCCAGCGCCGCATCTGAGCACTCTCCCGTGAACGAAACTTACGCAATGGTGACCTGCATCACTCGTGAGGCGCATATTCGCACATCAAGAAGGTCCCTCCAAAACGCCGGAGCAGCCCCCTATGCGCGATCGCACTCGTTATCTCTATCTGGCCGTCATCGTGGCGGTCCTGCTCGGGATCCTGGTCGGCTTCATCTGGCCGGACGTGGGCAAGGAACTCAAACCCCTCGGCACCGGATTCGTGGCGCTGATCCAGATGGTGATCGGCCCCATCATCTTCTGCACCATCGTGCTCGGCATCGGCTCGGTGCGCCAGGCCGCCCAGGTGGGCAAGGTCGGCGGCCTCGCCCTCGGTTACTTCATCGTCATGTCCACGGTAGCGCTGGTCATCGGCCTGGCCGTGGGCAACGTCATCGACCCGGGCTCCGGCCTGCAGCTCACCGACACCGCCAGGCAGGCGGCCGAGGCCGAGGCGGCCAAGGGCGCGGACGCGAGCACGGTCGACTTCCTGCTCGGCATCATCCCCAAGACGGTGGTGTCGGCGCTGACCGACGGCTCGGTGCTGCAGGCGCTGCTGGTCGCGCTGCTGACCGGGTTCGCGCTGCAGGCCATGGGGCCCAAGGGCGCGCCGATCCTGCGCGGGGTCGAGCACTTCCAGCGGCTCGTGTTCCGCGTCCTCGCCATGATCATGTGGGCCGCGCCGGTGGGCGCGTTCGGCGCCATGGCGGCCGTCGTGGGTGCCACCGGCATCGAGGCGCTCAAGAGCCTGGCCATCATCATGATCGCCTTCTACGTGACCTGCGTGCTGTTCGTCGGCGTGGTGCTGGGCGCGCTCCTCTGGGCCGTCGCGCGGATCAACCTGTGGTCGCTGCTCAGCTACCTGGGCCGCGAGTTCCTGCTGATCCTGTCCACCTCGTCGTCGGAGACCGCCCTGCCCCGCCTCATCGCCAAGATGGAGCACCTGGGCGTGAGCAAGACCGTGGCCGGCATCACGGTGCCGACCGGCTACTCCTTCAACCTCGACGGCACCGCGATCTACCTGACCATGGCCACGCTGTTCATCGCCTCGGCGACCGGCTCGCCGCTGGAGTTCGGGGAGCAGGTGGCGCTGCTGCTGTTCATGATGATCGCCTCCAAGGGCGCGGCGGGCGTGACCGGCGCGGGCCTGGCCACTCTGGCCGGCGGCCTCCAGGCGCACCGGCCCGAGCTGGTGGACGGCGTGGGCCTCATCGTGGGCATCGACCGGTTCATGTCCGAGGCCAGGGCACTGACGAACTTCGCCGGCAACGCCGTGGCCACCGTGCTCGTCGGCACCTGGACCGGGGAGTTCGACCGGGAGCGCGCCGGACGGGTGCTGGCCGGGCAGGCGCCGTTCGACGAGGCGACGCTGCTGGACGACCCCGACGACACGCCCGCCGCCGAAGGCCCGCGCGGGGAACCCGAGAAGGAGATGTCGCCCGCCTAGCCGTACCGGGACACCGGGACGGGACATTCAGCGCGGCTGCCGGTTCACGGCCGGCAGCCGCAGCACGAATCTCGCGCCCCCCGCGAAGTCCTCCACGCAGATCTGGCCGCGGTGGGCCAGCGCCACGTCCCTGGCGATGGCCAGGCCCAGCCCGGTGCCGCCCGAGTCGCGGTCGCGGGCGGCGTCCAGGCGGGTGAAACGCTCGAAGATGCGCTCGCGGTCGGCCACGGGGATCTCCACGCCGTCGTTCTCGACCGCCAGCACGGCGGTCCCCGCCCCCGGGCCCGGCTCGCGGCGGACCTCCACCCGTACCGTGTGCTCGGCGTGCCGCTGGGCGTTGTCCAGCAGATTCGTCAGGACCCTGGCGAGCTGGAGGCGTACGCCCTCGACCGTGACCGCCTCGGCCAGGTCCGTCTGGACGGGCAGCTTGTCGCTGCGCACGGCCAGCTCCTGGCGCACCAGGTCGGCAAGGTCGACGCGCTCCTTGACCAGGTCCACCCGGGAGCCGATCCTGGCCAGCAGCAGCAGGTCGCTGATGATGGCCTCCAGCCGGTCGGTGTCGCGCAGCGAGCTGTCCACCAGCGCCTCGATGTCGGTGTCGTCCGGATAGAGCTGGGCGCTCTCCAACTGGGCGCGCAGCCCGGCGATGGGGGTGCGCAGCTCGTGGGAGGCGTCGGAGGCGAACTGGCGCTGCTGCTCGGCCGAGTGTTCCAGGCGGGCCAGCGTGCCGTTGATGGAGCGGGCCAGTTGCGCGACCTCGTCGTCGTCCGGCGGCTCGGTCACGCGGTGGCTGAGGTCTCCCGCGTGCACGGCGTCCAGCTCGGTCCGCATGGTCGCCACCGGCCGCAGCGCCTTGCCGGTGACCAGCCACGTCGCCCATCCCGTCAGCGCGATGAGCAGGGCGACCTCCCCGAGCACGACGATCTCGAGTATCCGGCTCGACAGCACCTCGGGCGTGCTGCGGCCGGCGTAGACGACGGGGGAGTCGGAGAAGAGGCTCACCCGCACCGCCGTCAGGTGCACGCACTCCGTGGGCAGGCAGGTGGTGGTGTTGACGATCCGGTTCTCGGTGGTGGGGCGCACGTCGCTGAGCGGCGGCAGGTTCCTGGCCGCGTCGCTGGTGGCCATCAGGTTCCCGTCCGGCCCGACGATCTGGATCAGATCGACGGACGGGTTGGGCACGGGGATGGCGGCGCCCGTGGGCAGGGCGCCGCCGCGCATCTCGAACGCGATCCGCTCGGCGGCGTCCCTGGTCTGGCCGAACACGCTGGCGGTGACCAGGGAGCGGGCCGCGACGACGCCGACGATGCCCACGGGAATGAGCACGAGGGCGGCTACGGCCGTCGCGATGAGGGTGACGCGTGCACGCAGGGACCTGGCCCACCAGGGTGCCATCCCCCGAGGCTACCGAGCGTGATTGCTCCGCTATGTCGGGTATATACCGTGAAAAGGGAAAGATTGCGCCAATCGTCAGCGTCGAAGCTTGAGCCG
This sequence comes from Nonomuraea maheshkhaliensis, assembly GCF_039529435.1. Lineage (NCBI taxonomy): Bacteria > Bacillati > Actinomycetota > Actinomycetes > Streptosporangiales > Streptosporangiaceae > Nonomuraea > Nonomuraea maheshkhaliensis. Next base: position 21,828 of record NZ_BAAAMU010000056.1, on the reverse strand, counting down.
GGCCGGTTCCTGGCGCCGAGCAGCACCGTCAGCGCTGGAGCCAGATCGTCGTGTCCGGCGGGAGCGATCCGTCGGCGGCCGGCGGGCCGCTGGACAGCAGCACCTCGCCGGACACGGCGAGCCGCACCGGCGTCTCGCCCGTGTTGAGCGCCACGACCAGCCCCGGATCGCGCTCGATGACCAGCACGTCCTTGGGGGAGTCGAGCCACGTCAGCGTGCCGCCGCCGAGCGCGGGATGCGTCTTGCGCAGCTTCAGCGCGGCCCGGTAAAGGTTCAGCGTCGAGTCGGGGTCGTCCTCCTGCGTCTCGGCCGACAGCGCCGCCCATCCGGCCGGGATCGGCAGCCACGGGTCGCGCCAGCCCAGGTCGCCCGAGGCGGTCCACGGGATCGGCACCCGGCAGCCGTCGCGGCTCTCGCCGCGCCGCAGGAACGCCGGGTCCTGGCGCAGCTCGTCCGGCAGGTCGAGCACTTCCGGCAGCCCCAGCTCCTCGCCGTTGTAGAGGTAGGCCGAGCCGGGCAGGGCCAGCATGAGCAGCGTCGCCGCCCGGGCGCGGGCGAGCCCGCCGTGGCGGGTGACGTGCCGCGGCTTGTCGTGGTTGGACAGCACCCACGTGGTGGGCGCGCCGACCAGGTCGGCCTCCTTCAGCGACTTCTCGATGACGGTACGGAACGACTTGGCGTGGAAGTCCGCCATCATGAACTCGAAGTTGAACGCCTGGTGCAGCTCGTCGGGCCCCACGTAGCGGGCCAGCCGCTCAGGGGAGGACACCCACGCCTCCGCCACGGCCATCCGACCGCCGGGGTAGGAGTCGAGGATCGGCCGCCACTCGCGGTAGATGTCGTGCACGCCGTCCTGGTCGAAGTAGGGCACCTGCTCGTCGCCCAGCATCTCGGCCTGCGGCCCGTCCTTCTGCCCCACGTCGGGCAGGCCCTCGGCCTTGATCATGCCGTGCGCCACGTCGACGCGGAAGCCGTCCACGCCCCGGTCGAGCCAGAAGCGCAGGATGTCGCGGAACTCGGCCCGCACGTCCGGGTTGTCCCAGTTGAGGTCAGGCTGCTCGGGAGCGAACAGGTGCAGGTACCACGAGCCGTCCTCGACCTGCGTCCACGCCGGGCCGCCGAAGATCGACTCCCAGTCGTTGGGGCGGTCGCGGAAGACGTACCGCTCGCGCAGCCCCTCCTTGAACCAGGGGTGCTGGTCGGAGGAGTGGTTGGGCACCAGGTCCACGATGACCCTGATGCCCCGGCTGTGGGCGTCGGCGACCAGCGCGTCGAAGTCGGCGAGGGTGCCGAACATGGGATCCACGTCCCGGTAGTCGGCCACGTCGTAGCCGCCGTCGGCCATGGGGGAGGTGTAGAAGGGGCTCAGCCAGATGGCGTCCACGCCCAGCTTCGACAGGTATCCCAGGCGCTCGCGCACGCCGGCGAGGTCACCCATGCCGTCGCCGTCGGAGTCGGCGAAGCTGCGGGGGTAGACCTGGTACACGACGGCATCACGCCACCAGTCGTCATTGCCGAGCATGTTTGTCCTTCTTCTGGGATGACCCGGATACCGGGGGATTTTCTGGTCAACGATGTCGCGATCACCCGCGAGCGGTCAAGTGTAAGTTGCGGAAAGTTGCAGATCTCCCCATGAGGGCCGCCGTGGAGGCTGAGCAGGTCAGAGGAGCGCTCGGTAACGACGTTCTTTCGCAAGTTCTTCCACGGCCTTCGCCTGCGTGCTCGTCATGTGTACGGAGAGTGTGTGCATCATGCACACCGCGTACCGGCGGGACCGCCCTTGCGCCTCCGCGCCCCCAGGGGCTCCCACCGTCTCTCACGGCTGCATCATGCCAAGTGAACACCTTCGTAACGTCTGTGGCGCCTCCCACACCCATCACGCTACGGTGGCCTCTGCTGATCCTCCGTGTCCCCCAACTAGATAGTGGTGTGCCTGTTATGAGGTTGCTGTCCGTAGCCGTGATGGCCTCGCTCCTGCCTGCCGTTCCGTCCGCGGCCCTCGCAGCACAGGCGGGCACCACCTACTACGTCGACTCCCGCGCGGGCGACGACGGCGCGGCCGGCACCAGCGCGTCGACCGCCTGGAAGTCGCTGGACAAGGTCAACGCGGCCGAGTTCAAGCCCGGCGACACCGTCCTGTTCAAGCGCGGCGGCAAGTTCACCGGGCCGCTCACGCTGGAGGCCAGCGGCACCGCCGGGCAGCCCATCACCGTCAAGGCGTACGGCAAGGGCGCCCTGGCCACGATCACCGGCACCGAGGCCGACTGCGTCAGCGTCAAGGGCAACCACTGGCGGATCAGCGGCCTGCGCGCCTCCGGCTGCCGCTGGGCCGGCTTCGCGATCGGCGGCGACTCCAACGAGCTGATCGGCGTCCAGGCCGACCGCAACATCACCGGCGTCTACGTCCCCGCGTCCGGCTCGCACAACACCATCCGCGACAGCGTCCTGACCGACAACAACCGGATGAGCGTCAACGACGAGGGCGGCGACAACGACTCCGGAGCCTTCGGCGTGCTCCTCAACGGCGACGACAACGTGGTGACCGGCAACACCATCTCCGGGAGCTTCGCCAAGAGCAAGGACTACGGCACCGACGGGGCCGCCGTCGAGATCTTCAACGGCGACCGCAACCGCATCACCCACAACGTCTCCAGGAACAACGAGACCTTCACCGAACTCGGCGCCCAGAAGGGCAAGACCGCCACCGGCAACGTCTTCGCCTTCAACGTCGTCACCTCCTCCCGCAGCCGCGGCTCCTTCCTCATCACCCGCGGCCCCCGTCACATCGTCGGCCCGGTCAAGGGCACGGTCGCCGTGCACAACTCGGTCTACCTGCCCGCCAGGGACACCATCGGCTGGTCCTGCCACGACGGGTGCGCGCCGTCGATACTCAAGCTGCGCAACAACGTGATCGCGGTGGGCGGGGAGGCCGGCTGGGAGGACGGCGCGGGCGCCGACGAGGACGGCGGCGTCTACAAGGGCCGCAGCGCCAGGTTCAAGCTCGGGCCGAAGTCGGTCATGGCCGACCCGAAGTTCGTCTCCCGCACCGACCTGCGCCTGCGGCCCGGCTCGCCGGCGCTCGGGCGCGGCCTGGTGCTCACCCCGAGGTGGTACGGCGGCAAGGCGTTCGGCAAGGACCTCAAGGGCAAGGCCCTGCCCTCCTCGCCGGACGCCGGGGCGTACCAGCGCTGAGGCCCGCACCCGGTCGTCCTGCCGCCCCTCGTCCTCTCGTCCTCTCGTCCTCTCGTTCTGTCGTCCTGTCGTTCTAGAGTGGGCCCCGTGGTTCCAGATCTTCGCCAGCCGCTCGTGCGGCAGCTCGCCGAGTCCGACAACCCCCGCCGCTACTGGCACATGGGCGACGAGGACGGGCGCGCCTGGCTGTTCGAGAGCGTCGAGGGCGACGGCGAGCAGTGGGCGGTGCGCCAGGTCGAGGTGAGCGCCGACCGGGTCGCCCGCCGCTACTGGTGGCGGCATTTGCAGGACGAGTCCGGCTTCCTCACCGACCAGCCGCTGGAGATCTGGGAACTGACCGAGATCCCCGGGGAAACCTTCGAAGCGGTCTGGGAAGCGACAGGCTGACCCCGGGCCCAGGCGCGCTGAGCCCGGCGATCCGGTTCAGGCGGAGACGTCCTGAGCGGGAGTGGCGAGCTCCGGATAGAGCAGCTCCAGGCCGCCCGACAGGCCGGCCCTGACGTTGCGGCTGACCTCGTCGGCGAGCACTTCGTACGCGCCCGCCTCCAGCCCGTCGAGCGCCTGCACCACCACGTCCTCCGGGCTGATCTTGGGCCCGGTGATGTTGGCGGCCATGTCGGTGTCGATGTAGCCGGCGTGCACCCCGAGCACGTGCGTGCCCTGCTCGCGCAGCTCCAGTCGCAGCGCGTTCGTCAGCGACCAGGCCGCCGCCTTCGAGGCCGCGTACGTCTTGGGCCGCGGGAACGTCACCCACGACAGCACCGACAGGACGTTCACCAGCGCGCCGCCGCCGTTGGCGGCCAGCACGGGGGCGAAGGCGCGGCTCATGGCGAGCGGGCCGAAGTAGTTGACCTCCATCTCCGCGCGGGCCGCCTCCGGGTCGGAGCCGCCGATGGACACGCCCGCGTTGTTGATCAGGAGGTCGACGCCGGCGTAGCGTTCGGCGGCGGCCGCCACGGAGGCGGGGTCGGTGACGTCGAGCGCGATCGGGGTCAGGCCCGGGCCGGTGATCGTGGCCGGGTTCCTGGCGGCGGCGTAGACCGTGCGGGCCCCGCGCTCCAGGAGGGCGCGGGCGAAGACGGCGCCGAGGCCGCGGTTCGCGCCGGTGACGAGGGCGACACTGCCGGAGATCTTCATGAGGTTCGCTCCAATATGAGGGCATTTGCCAGACCGCCCGCCTCGCACATGGTCTGCAGGGCGTAGCGGGCGCCATGCTCACGCATGGCATGGACGAGAGTGGTGGTGATGCGGGCGCCGCTGGCGCCCAGAGGATGGCCGAGGGCGATGGCGCCGCCCTTGACGTTGACCTTGGCCGGGTCCGCGCCGGTCTCCTGCTCCCAGGCCAGGACGACGCTCGCGAACGCCTCGTTGACCTCGAACAGGTCGATGTCGGCCAGCCGCAGCCCCGCCCGGCGCAGGACCTTCTCCGTGGCCGGGATGACGCCGGTGAGCATGAGAATCGGGTCGGACCCGGTGACGGCGAAGCTGTGCAACCTTGCCAGCGGCTTGAGGCCGAGGCGGGCCGCCGTCTCCGAGGTGGTGATGAGCACGGCCGCCGCCCCGTCGTTGATCGGGCTGGAGTTGCCCGCGGTGACCGACCAGTCGATCTGCGGGAACCGCTCGGCGTAGCCGGGGTCGGCGAACGCGGGCTTCAGCCCGGCCAGGATCTCCTCCGTGGTGGAGGGGCGTACCGACTCGTCGCGGTCGAGGCCCGCCAGCGGGACGAGCTCGGCCGAGAAGGAGGCGGCGGCGGCCTTGGCGTGCGAACGGGCCGAGAACGTGTCGAGCCGCTCGCGGCCGAGCGACCACTTGGCGGCGATCAGCTCGGCGCTGATGCCCTGCGGCACCAGGCCCTCGGGGTAGCGGGCGGCCAGGGCGGCGCCGAACGGATCGGCTCCCGGGGGCACGTTCGACCACATCGGGACGCGGCTCATCGACTCCACCCCGCAGGCCACGACCAGGTCGTACGCGCCGGACATCACCCCCTGCGCGGCGAAGTGCACCGCCTGCTGGGACGAGCCGCACTGACGGTCGACGGTGACCGCCGGCACGGACTCCGGCAGACCGGCGGCCAGCCAGGCGTTGCGGGTGGTGTTCATGGCCTGCTCGCCCACCTGGTCGACGCAGCCGCCGATCACGTCGTCCACCAGGGACGGGTCGATCCCGCCGCGCTCGATCAGGGCGCGCAGGGTGTGGGCGAGCAGATCCACCGGATGCACCCCGGCCAGGGCGCCGCCGGGCTTGCCTTTGCCGATCGGGGTACGTACGGCCTCCACGATGACGGCGTCGCGCATCGCGCCCTCCTTGTCGGTTGGAAAACCAAACCCACTCTAGGTGGGTTGGATTTTCCAACGCAACTCCACGGCCTGGAGAGCCGCGTCACACCGTGCCGCGCCGGGCGGATGGGTTCGCGCGGTTGCGGGGTGGGCTTGGCATGGGCGATGACCACCCGCTGGCCTGCGAAAACCGCAACTTGCCTTTATCGACAATCCGGACTTAACGCTTCATCCTGGGATATAAGCGCATCATGTGCGACATGTGCATGGAACATCCTGGAAACCTTTGCGCGGCAATCTGGGAGCCTTCGGAGGGGAGGCGGGAATGCTGCTGCGACTGAGGGTGTCGTTGCCGGACCGGCCGGGCGGTCTCGGTCAGGTCGCGAAGGCGCTGGGCGCGCTGGGGGCGGACATCCTCCAGGTCACCGTGCTGGAACGGGAGGCCGGCCGGGCTGTGGACGACTTCACCGTCTCCTGGCCGGGGCAGGTGAGCGCGGCCGAGGTGCGCGAGCGGATGTCCGCCATGCCGGGCGTGCGCGTCGAGGGAGTCTGGCCCACCAAGGAGATGCCCGGCTCGGCGCCCGACTACGACCTGCTCATGCACGTCGCGGCCGAACCCGCCAGGGGATACGCCACGCTGGTGGACGCCCTGCCGGGGCTCTGCGGTGCCGAATGGTCGCTGGCGGTGGCCGACGGCGCCGTACAGCATGCCTCCATCACCGCGCCCGCCGAGTTCGAGCTGCCCGAGCAGCCGCCGCGGGCCATCACCGTGGACGCCAAGGAGATGCAGTTGCTGCTGCTGCCCGTCGTCACGGCCGGGATGCACGTGGTGGTCGCCCGCGCCGAAGGGCCGGTGTTCCACCGCGCCGAGGTGGAACGTGCCGCCCGCATCGTGGACGTGGTGGCGAAGCTCGCCGCCCGCGCCTGAGGCTCGCCACCCGCGTGCGGGGTGATTGACCGAACAATCATCTGGTCACTAACGTGAACGGTCTGATCGGGGTGAACAGGAGCCGCCCGTGACCGTCCACGAGCCCAGCATCGGCCGCTACTACGAGGACTTCACCATAGGGGACGTCTACCAGCACCCCATGGGGCGGACGATCGGCGAGTCGGACAACACCTGGTTCACGCTGCTGACGATGAACACCAACCAGAACCACTTCAACGCGCACTTCGCCGCCAGGGCCCCCACCGGCAAGATCATCGTGAACTCCGGGCTGAGCGTGGCCATCGTGCTCGGCCTGTCGGTCATCGACGTCAGCCAGACAGCGATCATGAACCTGGGCTGGGACGGCATCAAGCTCACCCACCCCGTCTTCGTGGGCGACACCCTCTACGCCGAGTCGAAGGTGACCGGCAAGCGGGAGTCGAAGTCGCGCCCGTACGCCGGGATCGTCACCTGCTACACGCGCGGGCTCAACCAGGACGGCGACGAGGTCATGTCGTGGACGCGGACCGTCATGGTCTACAAACGCGACGCCCCGCACGACAAGGGCTATTTCCCCCAGGCCAAGACCGGCCCGCTCTGAGAAGAGGCACATGGACTTCGAGCTGACCGACGAGCAGAAGGCGTTCCGCGAGACCCTGCGCGCGTTCGTGGACAAGGAGATCGTGCCGGTGGCCACCGAGTGGGAGCACTCCGGCCGCTATCCCACCGAGATCGTCGACAAGATGAAGCAGATGGGACTGTTCGGGCTGTCCGTGCCGGAGGAGTACGGCGGCCTGGCGGCCGACATGGTCTCCTTCGCGCTGGTCTTCGAGGAGATCGCGCGCGGCTGGATGGGCGTGGCCGGCACGATCGGCTCCCACTCGCTGGCCTGCTGGATGATCGCCCGCCACGGCACCGAGGAGCAGAAGCGGCTCCACCTCGCCGACCTGGCGAGCGGCGCCCGCCGTACCGGGATCGCGCTGACCGAGCCCGGAGCGGGCACCGACCTGCAGGGCATCCAGACCAGGGCGGTACGCGACGGCGACCACTACGTCGTCACCGGCACCAAGACGTGGATCACCAATGCCCGCCACGCCGACCCGCTGCCCGTGCTGGTCAAGACCTCCGTCACCGAGCCCGCGCACAAGGGCATGTCGGTGCTGCTCGTCGACCCCGCCTCCGCCGGCTTCGGCGTCAGCCGCGACCTGCCCAAGCTCGGCTACAAGGGCACCGAGACGTGCGAGGTGGTGCTCGACGAGGTACGCGTGCCGGTGTCGTGCCTGCTCGGCGGCGTCGAGGGGCGCGGCATGCAGCAGGTGCTCGGCGGGCTGGAGATCGGGCGGATCAACATCGCCGCCCGCGCCGTCGGCGTGGCCCAGGCCGCGTACGACGCCGCGCTGGCCTACTCCCGCGAGCGCACCGCCTTCGGTCAGCCCATCGCCGACTTCCAGGCCATCCAGCTCAAACTCGCCGACCTGGCCACGGAGATCCAGGCCGCCCGGCTGCTCACGTACTGGGCCGCCTCCCAGGCCGACGGCGGCAAGCGGGTGGACATGGAGGCGGGCATGGCCAAGTACTTCGCCTCGGAGGTGGCGCTCAAGGCGTCCCTGGAGGCGATGCGCATCCACGGCGGGTACGGGTACTCGCAGGAGTTCGTCGTCGAACGCCTCTACCGGGACGCGCCGCTGATGGCGATCGGCGAGGGCACCAACGACGTGCAGCGGCTGGTCATCGCCCGCGCGCTGATCTCCGGGAAGGGGAAGGTGGGCTGGTAGGGGACGTACGCGGGTCCTTCCGGTGGTACGCGGACATGGCTGCATACCCTGCTCGAAGGGATGACGTGCGTTAGCGGGGGATGCCATGGGTGACCAGCGGAACTCATCGGCGCACGACCACGACCACGATTCCGTCCCCGTCCCCGTCCCCGAGCACGGTCACGGTCACGGGCACGGGCATGAGCACAGGCGGGGGATCAGGGCGGTGCTGGGGTGGGTCGCCCACGCCGTGACCCCGCACAGCCACGACTCCGCCCGCAAGACGGACACCGCGCTGGAGTCCAGCAGCCGCGGCATGCGCGTGCTGGCCATCTCGTTCGCGGCCCTCATGCTCACCGCCGCCGTCCAGGCCGTCATCGTCGTCGCCTCCGGCTCGGTCGCGCTGCTCGGCGACACCCTGCACAACCTGGCCGACGCGCTCACCGCCGTGCCGCTGGCCATCGCGTTCTCGCTCGGCCGCCGAGCCGCCACCCGCCGCTACACCTACGGTTACGGCCGGGCTGAGGACCTGGCGGGCATCATCATCGTGCTGCTCATCACCGCCTCGGCCGCCCTGGCCGGGTACGAGGCCGTCCGGCGGCTGCTGGACCCCCAGGAGATCAGGGCCGTGGGCTGGGTGGCCGCGGCGGCGGTGATCGGGTTCGCCGGGAACGAGTGGGTGGCCCGCTACCGCATCAAGGTGGGCAGGGAGATCGGCTCGGCCGCGCTGGTCGCCGACGGCCTGCACGCCAGGACGGACGGCTTCACCTCGCTGGCCGTCCTGCTCGGCGCGGGCGGCGCCGCGCTCGGGTTCCCGCTCGCCGACCCCGTCGTGGGACTGCTCATCACGGTCGCCATCTGTTACGTCCTGCGCGACGCGGCGCGCGAGATCTACCACCGGCTCATGGACGCGGTCGACCCCGCGCTCGTGGACGCCGCGGAAGACGTACTGGCCGGGGTGGAAGGAGTGCGGCGGGTGGAGTCGGTGCGGCTGCGCTGGATCGGGCACGCGCTGCACGCCGAGGTGGAGATCCTCGTCGATCACGACATGTCGGTGATACGCGCGCACGAGGTGGCGGTAGGGGCCGAGCACCGGCTCATCCACGGGGTGCCGCGCCTGAGGGCCGCCACCGTTCACACCGACCCCGATGGCCCCGACGGCGCCGACCACCACGCGCCCCTGGCCGACCATCAGCCCCCGTAGCCGATCGGGGGCCGGAATCCGGCGCCGGCCAGGGAAAGACCCCCGCATCACTCACCCCGTTACGGGTAGGTTGGGGCGGGTGTCCGCAGCCGCCCCGCATCCCGACCCCACCCATCCGCGCGCTCCCGCGCCCGCCCCGGCCTCCACCTCCACCGCGACCCAGGCCCCGGCCTCCACCACGAGGCTCGCCTGGCTGGACGCCCTGCGCGGCATCGGCGCCATGGCGGTGGTGGCCGAGCACCTCCTGCCCTGGTTCCTGCCCGGCCTGCGCCCTTACTGGTTCAACCTGGGCGTCTACGGCATCCTGGTGTTCTTCCTGGTCAGCGGCTACATCATCCCGACGTCGCTGGAACGGCACGGCGACGTACGCGCCTTCTGGATCAGCCGCTTCTTCCGCCTCTACCCCCTCTATCTCGGCGTCATCGTGGCGGTGCTGGCGCTGTCCTGGTGGGTGCCGGTGCGCGAGGCCGTCCCCCGCGACGGGAGCGCGGTGGCGGCGCACGCGACCATGCTGCTCGACGTCGTCAGCGTGGGCGGCGTGGCCGACACGATGTGGACGCTCTCGTACGAGATGGTGTTCTACCTGCTGGTCACGGCGCTGTTCCTGACGCGCGGGCACGATCGCAGCGGGCTGCTGTCGGTGCTCTTCGCGGTGGCCGCGGTCGTGGTCGGGCTGATCGTGTCGGGGGCGGTGCTGAAGGGGGCGTGGCCGGCGTACGTGTCGTGCGCGGTGTTCGTCGTCGGGCTGACGGGTGTGGTGGCGGGCCGGTTCCGTACCGCCTCGGCCTGCGTGCTGGGCGTCATGGCGGTGGTGCTGCTGCTGATGAGCAGCCGGGTGCCGTGGCTGGGCGCGGCGGTGCTGGCGGTGATGTTCGCGGGCACGGCCGTGCACCGGTGGGAGCGCGGCACCGGCCGGCTGTGGCCGGTGGCGGTCACCGTCGTCCTGGTCGGCATCGCGCCGCTGTGGGCCATCGAGAGCGGCTGGTGGTGGGTGCAGGCCGACGTGTGGTTCACCACGATCGCGCTGGCCGGAGCCACCTTCGCGGGCGGGATGGCGTTGCGCGGCAGGCGGCTGCCCCGGGTGCTGGTCTGGCTCGGGCTGATCAGCTACTCGCTCTACCTGGTGCACCATCCGGTGCTGAAGTACTTCGTGCAGCTCAGCGGGGATCTGCGGCGGGCCGAGCCGGCATACCAGCTTGCCATGACCGCCCTGGCCCTGGCGCTGCTCGTCGGCGTCAGCGCGCTGACCTACCGGTACGTCGAGCGGCCCATGCAGGACCTCGGCCGGCGGATCTCACGCCGGTGCCGTGACCGGCTCCAGGGCGGGGCCGATACGCGGGTGACGGGACAGGGCGCGGGCGACGACGGGGTCCTCGGCCAGGAGGAAGGCCAGGTGCCTGACCGCGTGCGCGACCACGTTGGCCAGGGTGACGCTCTGCGGTGACGGCGTCGCCGGCGCCCGCCCTCTGGCGATCTCCAGCGCCGGCACCTCGATCGCGGGCAGCCAGGGCGACGGATCAGGGCAGACCGCGTACGTCAGGACGATCTCGCCGTCCGGTTCGTAGCGCCAGCTGGTGGAGTGCAGCACCGTGTCCGGGTCGCCGGGCGCGACCCCGCTCAGCCGGCGCGCTGTCTCGTCGGGGCTCTCCCCACGTAGCGGCCGGGTAAGGGCATGCCTGTACGCCCAGCGATTGTCGGTGCCCACCCGTAGCATGAGCGTTTCAACCGAGACCACGTGTCTTCCCGTCACCATCCACAACTTACTGCCCATCATGTGCAGGTGCATCTCGTAGGCATGTCGTCGGCGCTCTTGCACCAGCGTGGTGAGCCGGGTTGTAGTCGATGGCGTGGGAGAGAGAGGCCGACGTTCATGCCCGGTGTGCTGGTGCTGATGGGGTCGGGCGAGACGAGCCCGACCATGGTCGAGATTCACCGCGCCGCGGCGCGGACCCTGCGCGCGGGGGCGCGGGCCGTGCTGCTCGACACTCCCTACGCCTTCCAGGAAAACCGCGCCGACATCTCCGCCCGCGCCTGCCGATACTTCTCCCACAGCGTCGGCCTCGACGTCGAGGTGGCTCCCGCGATCACCGGCGCCGACTGGGTGTTCGCCGGCCCCGGCAGCCCCACCTACGCCCTCGACCGGTGGGCCGGCTCCGGCGTGGCCGGCGACCTGCGGGCCAGGATCCGGGCCCGCGAAGGGGTGACCGTGCTGGCCTCGGCGGCGGCCTGCACGGCGGGCCTGGCCACCGTGCCGGTCTACGAGATCTACAAGGTGGGCGCCGAGCCCCACTGGCGCGAGGGCATCGACCTGCTGGAGCCGCTGGGGCTGCAGGCCGTGCTGATCCCCCACTACGACAACGCCGAGGGCGGCACCCACGACACCCGCTACTGCTACCTGGGCGAGCGCCGGCTGTCGCGCATGGAGCGCGAGCTGCCGCCCGGCACCGCCGTGCTCGGGCTCGACGAGCACACGGCGCTGGTCATCGACCTGGAGAGCGAGTCCGTACGGATCGCGGGGCGGGGCGGCCTGACCGTGCGCAGGCCCGGCACGCAGACGGTCCTGCCCAGCGGCACCCGCCTCGACCTGGCCGAGCTGCGCCGCCTGGCCGAAGGCGGCTCGGGCGGCCCCGTCCCTGCCCCGCCCGAGCCGGAGACGCAGCCCGCGGAGGTGACGCTGGAGGAGTCGATCCAGTCCTGCGAAGAGCTGTTCAAGGCCGCCGCCGACCGGCCCGACATGGTGGCGGCGGCGCAGGCCGTGCTCGACCTGGAGGCGGAGATGGTCAAGTGGGCCGCCGACACGGAGGAGGACTCCGGCGGGGTCGAGCAGGCCAGAGAGCTCATGCGGCTGCTGATCGCCCGCCTCGGCGAGCTCGCCGCGACCGCCGCCCAGCGCTCCCAGGCCCTCCCGTCCCTGGTGGAGCCACTGCTCGCGCTACGGGCCGAGCTGCGCGGCCAGGGCAGCTACGACGTCGCCGACGCCCTGCGCACGGCATTGACCCGCGGCGGCGTCACGATCGAGGACACCCCTGACGGCTCCCGCTGGACGATCTGATGGCTGCGCACGTCGGCAAAGGCAGGGTCATGCGATCTTCGCCACTCTAAGTAGTTGACGCGCTACCCTTTGTCCTCGTCCGGAGGGTGTGCCAGACGCTCACGGAAGGCGATGGGGTGATGACTGCTCAGCCTGAGGACCGCCGGTTCGGTGCCCATCCGCGGCCAGGTCGTGCCAGGCTTTCCGCCGTGCCGCGGGGCACAGGCCACTACACCGTCGATGACTGGTTGCGGCTGCCCGAAACAGGGGAGCGCATCGAGGTGATCGACGGAAGTCTCCTGGTGAGTCCCGTGCTCGGCTACGACCACGCGATCGCTGCCAAGCGCCTGCTGCGCAGCCTCGATGACGCCCGTCCTGAGCACTGCGAAGCGGTGGAGACGGGCAACCTCGAAGTCGGTGCGGATGGGTTGATCCCCGACATCGTGGTGGGGCCTGCCGAGGCGATGCTCTCGGGCGTCGCCGAACTCTCCTCGGCCGAGGTCGTCTGCGCCGTCGAGATCGCCGGCTCAGGCCGCCGCCTCGACGCCAAGGCGTCCAGATACGCGGTGGGAGACATCCCGCACTTCCCCGTCTCCTTCGACCTCGGCACGCTGACCGGGCTGCGCCGACAGGGCTGAGGGGGTCTTCATGGAGTCTCGGCGTGAGTGCGCGTCGACGTGCGAGACCACCTACCTGATGGCCTCTCCTGTCAACCGTCGAGGGCTGTCGGAGGCGATCGCCAGCCTGGAGGCCGGCGGCGGCATCGTTCGTGAACTGGCCGACGACCGCGAGGAGCAGCGCCCGCACCAGGACGTGAAACGTGGTCTCGGCTAGCGGCGTGGGGGGTCGATGCGGGCGCCGTCCGACGTGAAGATCATGATGCGGGAGAGGTCCACCGCCACCTTGGCGGCGTCGCCGGTGCGCCAGACGGGGCGGTTGCCGAGGCGGACGATCAGGTCGGAGCGGCGGTGGATGCCGCTGTTGCCGTGCGGGCTCGCCTGCTCCTGGTCCTGCGGCTCCTCCACTCGCGGCGAGAAGAGCCGCCGCATCATGCCCGACACCTTCCCCGACCCGTTCCTGGCGCCGTTGACGCGCCGGCGCGGGTCCGGCGGCTCGGGCACCGGCACGGCGGGCATCCCGCACTCCAGGTACGCCAGCCACTCGTGCCCGTGATACTCAAGAGCCCGCACCCGACCGTAGAAGGACGGCCCCTCGTACGACTCCGGCACCGGGGCCAGCCCGTCAGGGCGCAGCCCGACCAGGACCTGCCCGCCGGTGTGCTGCGAGATCGCGTACGCCCTGGGATCGCTCCACGGCAACGTGAGCCGGTGCGGGCCGAAGTCGAGCAGCACGTACTGGTTCTGCGGCGTCCTGACTCCGGCCGTCAGGAGGTTCAGCTGCTGGGAGTTGAGGAAGGCCGCCACGAAGGCCGTCGCTGGATCGTTGTAAATCTGGGCCGGAGTGCCGACGTCCTGAAGAACGCCGCGGTTCAGGATCGCGATCCGGTCCGCCAGGGTCAGGGCCTCCACCTGGTCGTGCGTGACGTAGATCGTGGTGACGCCGAGCGACCTGACCAGCGAGGAGATCTCCATCCGCAGCTCGGTGCGCATGCCGGCGTCCAGGTTCGACAGCGGCTCGTCCATGAGGAAGAGCTTGGGCTGGCGCACGATCGCCCGCCCCATCGCCACCCGCTGGCGCTGGCCGCCGGAGAGCGTGCCGGGGCGGCGGTCGAGGGTCTCGTCGATGTGCAGCGCCTTGGAGAGTTCGGTGACGCGCTCGCGGACCATCGACGGGTCGGACTTGGCGATCTCCAGGGGAAAGGCGATGTTCCCGCGTACGGTCCTGTGCGGGTAGAGCGCGCCGTTCTGAAACACCATCGCCACGTCACGGTCGCGCGGGGCCAGGTGGTTGGCCATCTCGCCGTCCAGCCACAGGTCGCCCTGGGTGATCTCCTCCAGTCCGGCGATCATGCGCAGCAGCGTGGACTTGCCGCATCCTGAGGGGCCGAGGAGGACGAGGAACTCGCCGTCGTCGGCCCGAAGGCTCAGCCGGTCGACTGCGAGGTAGTCGCCCGGATACACCTTGGTCACTTTGTCGAGAACGACCGAGCTCATGGGCCCACACCTTGCGTGTCACCTGTGACGAGGCTGATTGAAGAGGTAGTACATCGCGGTTTAACGCTGCATGTCCACCCTGGAGATAAAGAATCTCATTCGGCAGTGTTTCGGTCAGGAGTTTTGGTGGTCCGTAACCGATATTTCCGTATTTCGAGTTAGAAAGAGCTTGCGTAAACTTGCGGAAAGAGATTTCATGTGGGGGACGTCCGGGGGAGGGCACGCGGTGCGCGCAGGGGAGACGATGGCCGCTCGGAAGCCGAACCCGTTGATCCACCAGGCCGGGAGTCTCGTGCGTCACGACGTCGAAGGAGAGCCCGTGATCGCCTCCGATGTCCCCGTAGCAGCGGATTCGGCGGCCCGGCGGAAAGTAAAGTAAGGCCCATGAACGGTCACGCTCGTCTCGCCGACATCGCCGCCCAGGCCGGGGTGAGCGAGGCCACCGTCAGCCGGGTGCTCAACGGCAAGCCCGGAGTCTCGGCCGCCACCCGCCAATCGGTGATGACCGCGCTCGACCTGATGGGCTACGAACGCCCGCCCCGGCTGCGGCAGCGCAGCAACGGGCTGGTCGGCCTGGTCACACCCGAGCTGGACAACCCGATCTTCCCCGCGTTCGCCCAGGCCATCGAGAAGGCGCTGACCCAGCACGGCTACACGCCGGTGCTGTGCACCCAGTTGCCCGGCGGCGCGCCTGAAGACGAGTTCACCGAGCTGCTGGTCGATCGCGGCGTCAGCGGCATCGTCTTCGTCTCCGGCCTGCACGCCGACACCACCGCGCGGATGGACCGCTACACCCGCCTCACCGACCGCGGCCTGCCGATCGTGCTGGTCGACGGCTACAGCGAGCACATCGACGCCCCCTTCATCTCGCCCGACGACCGCCTGTCCGCGCGGCTGGCCGTGCAGCACCTGGTCGACCTCGGCCACGAGCGGATCGGCATCGCGCTCGGGCCGGGCAGGTTCGTGCCGGTGATCAGGAAGATCGAGGGCTACCGGCAGGCCATGGCGCAGCTCCTCGGCGCGGACGATGTCGACGACCTGATCGCCCACTCGCTGTTCTCGGTCGAGGGCGGGCAGGCCGCCGCCGCGCAACTGCTCAGCCGCGGCTGCACCGGCATCGTGTGCGCGAGCGACCTGATGGCGCTGGGCGCGATCCGGGCGTGCCGGCAGAAGGGGCTGTCGGTGCCGGGCGAGGTGTCCGTGGTCGGGTTCGACGACTCGCCGCTGATCGCGTTCACCGATCCGCCGCTGACGACCGTGCGCAAGCCGATCGGGGCGATGGCGTCGGCGGCCGTGCAGACCCTGCTCGAAGAGGTCAACGGCGCCCCGGCCAAGCACGTCGAGCTGATCTTCCAGCCCGAGCTGGTCGTCCGCGGCTCCACCGGCTCGGGCCCGCTGGTCAACCGGTGAATGGGCACCGGCGTCCTCGTCCACGGCCCGCTGGTCAACCGGTGAACGGTCACGACGTCCTCGTTCTCGGTGGGGCCGGGGTCGACACGACGGTCTACGTGCCCGAGTTGCCGCTTCCGTACCGCGACACCTATCAGGTGCCGCCGGTCACCGACCGGATCGGCAACACCGGCGCGGGCGTCGCGCTCGGCTGTCACGCGCTCGGGCTCGGCGTCGCCTTCGCCGACCTCATCGGCGACGACCCGCAGGGCGCGCTGATCCGTCACGCGCTGCGCGACGTCGACTGCCGCTGGGGCACCGCCGTGGCGGGCACCCGGCGCAGCGTCCTGCTCGTGGGCCCCGACGGCCGGCGCACGTCCTTCTACGACGCGAAGGTGACGTCCGGCGAGCTCATGCCCAGGCAGCTGTACGCGGACGTGCGCCCCCGCCACGTCCACCTGTCGATCATGGACTTCTGCCGTCACCTCATCCCCGAGTTCGACGGCGTGCCGCTCTCCACCGACCTGCACGACTGGGACGGCGCGGCCGGCTACCAGAAGGACTTCGCCTACGGCTGCGACCTGGTCTTCCTGTCGGCCGCGGCCCTGGCCGACCCGATCGCCGTCATGCGCGACATCATCGCGCGCGGGCGCGCCCACACGGTCGTGTGCACACGCGGAGCCGACGGCTGCCTCGTCCTGACCCGCGAGGGTGAGACGCGCGCGGGAGAGGCGCGCGCCGGGGAGGGCGAGACGCGTCCCCGCGAGGGCGGGACGCGCATCGGCGAGGTGCGCGCGTTCCCGGCCGCGCCGCTGCCAGGCCCGGTGGCCGACAGCAACGGCGCGGGCGACGCGTTCGTCTCCGGATTCCTGTACGGCAGCCTGCGCGGCGCGCCCCTGGAGCGCTGCGTCCGCCTCGGAGCGATCGCCGGCGCCCACGCCTGCACGGTCACCGGCACCCACGAGTCCCCGATCACCGAGCCGCTCCTGCTCGCCAGAGCCGCGGGCTGAGCCCGTTCAGGTGTCGGCCGGATGGCCGCTGTCCAGTTCCCGCCAGGTCCGCAGGACGAACGGTGGCACCGAGATCAGCACGTACACCACGGTGAAGGCGAGCAGCGTGGTCCCGAGGCCGGTCAGCGTGGACAGCGTCCCGGCCAGCAGGCCGCCCATCGGCATGCCCGCGTACGCGGCGGCCGTCATCGCCCCGATCACCCGCGCCCTGAGCCGCACCGGGATCCGGCCGTACTGCAGGATGGCCAGGATCGGGTTGATCGCGCCCGCCGCGAACCCCGACAGGGCGGTGACCGCCATCGCGACGGAGAACGGCGCGTTCAGGGCCAGCACGAGCACGCGCGGCACCCCGGCGAGCAGGAAGCACAGCCCGTACGTCAGCCGCATCGGTAATCGGCTGCCGACGGCCCCGTACACGACACTCCCCGCCACCGCCCCGGCGCCCACCGCCCCCGTGAGCAGGCCGAACGCCCGGGGATCGCCGACCACGTCGCGTGCGTACAGCGCCAGCAGCACCTGCGTCACGCCGGTGTCGAGCAGGTTGACCACCACGATCATCGCGGTGGCGCTCAACTGCAGCCGGTCCCGCCACAGGAACGCCAGCCCCGCCCGCAGGCCGTCCAGATAGCCGCGGCGCTCCCGTTCGCGCCGGGCCACCCGCGGCACCCCGCCCGCCACCAGCAGCGCGGACAGCAGGAATGTGACCCCGTCCACGAACAGAGGCAGGCTCGGCCCGAGCCAGAGGATCAGCACCCCGGCCAGCGGCGCGCCCACCATCGCCGACCCCCGGTACACCCCGTCGTAGGCGGCGCTCGCCCGCTCGATCGGCATGCCGGCCAGGGCGGCGAGGTCGGGCAGCATGGCCTTGCGCGCGGTCTCCCCCGGGGTGGAGGCCATCCAGCGCAGGAACAGCAGCACCAGGAGCAGCGGATAGCTCAGGCCGCCGGTGAGGAACAGCATCGGGGGCGCCAGCACGAGCAGGCCGCTGACCAGGTCGGACAGCACGCTCGTGACCCGGAACCCGAGCCAGTCCACCAGCGTGCCGCCGAAGGCGGCGGAGATGACGATGGGGAAGGTCATCGCGAACGCGGCCAGCCCGGTCAGGGCGGCGCTGCCGGTCGTGTCGAGGACGAACCACGGGACGGCGAGGAGGGAGAGCATGTCGCCGGTGGTGGACAGGGCGTTGGCGGCCAGCAAGGTGATGAATGGACGCCTCACGAGTGATGCCCCCGCACTGTTCTCCTGGTTCAGCGTCACTCAGGGGCGGCTCGTGGTCAAGGGAACCGTCTGCGGGGCTGGTGACCGATAAGTCGTAATAAAGGTGATTTGATAGTACGGTTCACCGCCCCTGGTGGAGCAGAGACGATCGAGGAGCTCGAAGCGTGAGTGTCGTGGTGTGCGGTGAGGCGATGCTGCTGATGCTGGCCGAGCCGGGCATCCCGCTGGAACGCGCCACCACGTTCCGCCGCTCGGTCGCCGGAGCGGAGACCAACGTGGCCGCCGGCCTGGCCCGGCTGGGCCACGACGTGCGCTGGCTCGGCCGGGTCGGCGCCGACCCGGCCGGCGCGTCCGTGCTGGCCATGCTGCGCGCCGAGGGCATCGACACCCGCCACGCCGTCACCGACCCGTCCGCGCCGACCGGGCTGCTGCTGCGTGACAGCCATCCGGCCAGGGCCATCGACGTGCAGTACTACCGCGCCGGCTCGGCCGCCTCCCGGCTGGAGCCAGAGGAGCTGAGGCCGGAGACGGTGAACGGGGCGCGGCTCGTCCACGTCACCGGGATCACGCCCATGCTGTCCGATTCGGCGCACCAGGCCACGCTGCGGCTGCTCGACCTGGCCCGGCAGGCGGGCGCGCTGGTGTCGTTCGACCCGAACATCCGGCTCAAGCTGGGCTCGCCCGCGCTGTGGCGCGAGCGGGTCGCGCCGCTGCTCGGCCGCGCCGACGTGGTGCTGGCCGGGGCGGACGAGCTGGAGCTGCTGCGGGTGGATCCGGCGAGCCTGGACGGGCTCGTCGTGGTCAAGCACCGCGACAAGTCGGCCACGTGCGGGGCGTTGCGGCAGGAGGCGTTCCCGGTGCCCGTCACCGATCCGGTCGGTGCGGGGGACGCCTTCGCCGCCGGGTTCCTGTCCGGGCTGCTGCGCGGGATGCCGTACGAGGTGTGCCTGCGCGAGGCGGCGGCCGTGGCGGCGCTCGTGGTGCAGTGCGCCACCGACACCGACGGGCTGCCCGACCGGGCGGGGCTGGACCGCGCGCTGGCCGCGTTCACCGAGGCAGGAGAGACCGTGCACCGCTAGCCGCCACCTGCACCGGAAAGACCGTTACCGAAAGCCGCCACCTTCACCGGGGCGCGATCGAAGGGGAGTCATGTACCGCTGGGAGATCGTCGAGGCCGTCACCGCGCAGCGGGTGTTCGGGATCGTCAGGAGCGCGGGGCCGCAGGAGGCGGTCGCCGCCGCCGAGGCGGTGCTCGACGCCGGGCTGCGCGCGGTGGAGGTGGCGCTCACCACGCCCCCCGCGCTCACCGCCGTCCCGCGGGTCACCGAGCAGCGGCCCGAGGCGCTGATCGGGGCCGGCACCGTGCTCGACGACCCCGCCGCCCGCGCCGCCGCCGAGGCGGGAGCGCGCTTCCTGGTCTCGCCCAACCTGCACCCCGAGGTGATCCGCGCGGGCCACCGCTACGGCGTCCCCGTCTTCCCCGGCGTGGCCACGCCGAGCGAGATCGTCCGGGCCCTGGAGGAGGGGGCGGACGCGGTCAAGATCTTCCCGGCGTCCGCCGTGTCGCCGTCCTGGCTGCGTGACGTACGCGCCGCGCTGCCGCAGACGCCCGCGATCCCCACCGGCGGCGTGACGATCGACAACGCGCCCGACTGGATCGCGGCCGGCGCCGTCGCCTGCGGCATGGGCTCGGCGCTGACCTCGGGCGGCGCCCAGGCGGCGGGCGAGCGCGTGACCGCCCTGCTCACCCGCCTCGCCCAGGCCCGCTGAGCACCCGCTCCGGGGCCGTCGGGGTGCGATATATGCTCACCCGTGATCAATGAGTGACAACCGGAAGGCCGCCCTAGATGACCGTCGCCGTTCATGTCGGGCCCGAGCCCGTGCCCGCGCTCATCGATGCCGTACGCCGTGCCGGCGGGCGCGTCGTGCCCCTGGAGGAGGCCGAGGCGATCGTCTACTACGGCAGTGACGACCCGGCCGAGCTGCGCTTGATGATCCACGAGGGCATCTCCTGGGTGCAGCTGCCGCACGCGGGCGTCGAGCGCTGGGCCACCGCCGGCGTCATCACCGACGACCCCGTCTTCACCGCCGCCACCGGCTCGTACGGCCCGCAGGTCGCGGAGCACGCGCTGGCCATGATGCTGGCCGCGGCCAAGGGGCTCTACCGGTCGGCCAGGATGAAGAGCTGGGGACCGAACGAATCCAGGGAGCTCGCCCGCGCGACGGTCGCGATCGTCGGCAGCGGCGGCATCGGCCAGTCGCTGATCCGGCTGCTGGAGCCGTTCGGCTGCACGGTGGTGGCGGTCAGCGACCGCGGTGAGGTGCCCGGCGCGGCCAAGGTCGTGCCGCGCGCCCGCTACCGCGAGGTGCTGCCCGAGGCCGACTACGTCGTCGTCGCCGCTCCGGCCACCCCGCAGACCGCCGGCATGTTCGGGGCGGGCGAGTTCGAGCTGATGCGCGGGGACGCGTGGCTGGTGAACGTGGCCAGAGGCAGCCTCGTCGTCACCGACGACCTCGTACGGGCGCTGCGCGCGGGTCTGATCGGCGGGGCGGCGCTGGACGTCACCGACCCCGAGCCGCTGCCGGACGGGCATCCGCTGTGGGAGCTGGACAACGTGCTCATCACGCCGCACAGCGCGAACCCGCGTCCCGCCTACTGGCGCGGCCTGACCGAACGCGTCATCTCCAACGTCCGCCGCTTCGGCACGGGCGCGCCGCTGGAGGGAGTGGTCTCCCCGAAGCAGGGCTTCTAACCTGACCACCGCCTTCGCCGGTCAGTGGGTCCGGCGGCGTCGGGGTTCGGTGGCGCCGTCACCGCCGCCCTCGCCGGGCGGTTATGTGCCCAGGTCGACCCTGGCTCCGGCGCTCAGCCCCGAGTCGTGCACCTCGAGGCTCGTCACCTCCAGGCCCTTCGGCAGTTCGAAGATCAGGGTGCCGGCGAACGACTGGCCGGCCTCGATGCGGATCGGCGTGATCTCCTTGCCGTCCTTGTCGAGCAGCTTGGTGCCGCCGTGCCGCGCGTCGTCCTCGTCGATCAGCTTCTGCTGGCCGGGGTAGAGCACCCTGGCCTCCTGGCCGACGTTCCTGACCTGTACGCCGACCCGGCACGTGCGGTTGGCAGCCGTCCTGGCCGGCTTGGGGCAGGTGGTGCCCGTCACGGTGAAGCGCAGCTTGCCGTCCTGCACGGGCCCGTCGTCCCCGGCGGCCGGGGAACGGAACACCCACGCCAGCACGGCCAGCACCACCACCATCAGCACGACCGCGATCACCAGGGCGGTCAGACAGCCGGCGAACAGCCCCCGCCTGCGCTTGGCGGGCGGATAGCCGGGCAACCGTCCCGAGCCGGTGGTCGAGTGATGCGGCGGCGGCACCTGCCCCGTCTGGTGGGGGAGCGGCACCTGCCCGGTCTGGTGCATCGGCACAGGCCCGCGCGAAGACCCGGCCGTGGGCCCGGTACGTTCGGCGGGAGGCGGCTGCTGCGGCCCGCCCGGCACCCTCGGCATGGGCCCGGTGCGCTCGATGAGCGGCGGCTGGTGCGGCCCCCGCGACGATGACCCGGGCGTGGGCCCGGTGCGCTCGGCCGGTGGCTGCTGGTGGGGCATGCGCGGCGACCCCGTCGGTGATCCGGGGGTCGGTCCGGTGCGTTCGGCGGGCGACGGCTGGTGCGGCCCGTGGGACGAGCCCGGCGTCGGCCCCGTGCGCTCGGCCGGAG